>JAZRUJ010000081.1:0-18400 GCA_045652445.1 Eubacteriales bacterium
GTTATTTCCGCTGCTTCTTGTACCACCAACTGCTTGGCTCCTATGGCTAAGGCACTTAATGATCTTGCTCCGATTATGTCCGGTATCATGACCACCGTTCACGCTTACACCGGTGATCAGATGATCCTGGACGGCCCCCACAGAAAGGGTGACCTGCGTCGTGCTCGTGCCGGGGCTCAAAACATCGTTCCCAACTCCACCGGTGCTGCTAAAGCTATCGGCTTGGTTATTCCCGAACTGGACGGCAAACTGTTCGGTTCCGCTCACCGTGTTCCCACCTGCACCGGTTCCACCACTCTGCTGGTTGCCGTTGTTAAGGGCAAGGACATCACCAAGGAAGGCATCAACGCCGCTATGAAGGCTGCCGCTTCCGATTCCTTCGGCTACAACGAAGATCAGATCGTTTCTTCCGATATCATCGGTATCCGTTACGGTTCTCTCTTCGATGCTACCCAGACCATGGTTGCTAAGATCGACGATGATACCTATCAGGTTCAGGTCGTGTCTTGGTACGACAACGAAAACTCCTACACCAGCCAGATGGTTCGCACCATTAAGTACTTCGCTGAAATCTGAGTTTTCACAAAGTGAATGCAACGACCCCCACCAAACGGTGGGGGTTTTTGTTTTGGATTGTTTAAACTAATTTTTTTGCGTCTGCCCTCTCGGGTTCGAATAAGAATCGCGTTCGGTTGAAATTCGGGGATTCGACCTGCTCTGCGGAGCAGGCGGGGTTCGGCTCTAGGTGTCCACCCGAACCCGTTCGAATCCCCTTACAATTAAACAAAAGAATAACAGACCCGTCCTTTTGGACGGGTCTGTTATTCTTGGTGGAGCGTAGGGGATTCGAACCCCTGACCCCAACACTGCCAGTGTTGTGCGCTACCAACTGCGCTAACGCCCCATATTTCATTTTAGTATGAGCAATCAAAGCAAAAGACTGACTTAAACGCAGTCTTTTGCTTTGGCGGAGATGGAGAGATTTGAACTCTCGCGCCGGTCTCCCGACCTACACCCTTAGCAGGGGCGCCTCTTCACCAACTTGAGTACATCTCCGTACTCTCGACTGCTGATACTCGTATATTATACTCGATTTTAGGGGGTTTGTCAAGTGGTTTTCCTCGCAAAAGTGTGACGTTTTTGCAAAACATTCCACCCTTGTTTGAGAAAATCTTTGCCCTTAATTACGGGGTAACATCGGGGTTTTCGTCGCCATAATAATCCTGGAATTCCTCGTCGCGATCGAAGTGCAACGGGGGAATCTGATCTTCTTCCGGAACGGGCTGAAGCAACGGATCGGCGGGGTCGGAGTCGGTAGAAAAAGTGAATACCAACAAATTAAACGCCAAAAGTCCGGCAAGTAAATAGACGCCAAAGGAAGTGAAAATCTCTTTGACAGCAATTTTATTGGAGGTGGTTTCCGGTTCCGGATCTTTTTTGGGAACAAAGAGACAATAGGTGGCGGCGATTCCGAAAACAAGCCCTACGAGAATGAGAAAATTAACGTAAACTGCATATTCCTGACGGGCGGAAATCCACCACCAAAGATTGAGGGTAATCTGACTTGCGGCGTGAAGAACCATACAACCCCAAAAAGAGCGAAGCCGGAGATAGAAGCAACCCAAAACAAAGCCCGTCACAAGGCGAATGATAATATGATACAGATGTCCGTCGCTGAATGCAAAAGCAAGGGTGGAAACCAACAGTGCGGCAGAACGGTTCTCATTCTTCATCGCACTGACGGCAATTCCCCGGAAGGCAAATTCATAAGCAAAAGAGTAGAACAGGGCGGAAAGAAGAATATAGTATACGTTTTGCAGAAGATTGCTTCCCAGATCGGGGACGGTAACGGTGGAATGAAGCCCCACACCTTCCAAGAAAGACAACAGGCGATAGGTCAAACCGGAAAGCCCCAAAGTAAGTCCGGACATAGAGAGTATCCCCAACAAGGTCCGCAAGGCGGGATATTCCGATTGAGGTTTTTCCCGGAACAGAGGAAGAACCGGATCTCTACGTACTTTTTGAAACACAAAAAAAGGAAGAAAAACGGCCAGGGCGTTTGCCATTACGGTAAGACCTGCGGCAAGATAAAAATTTAAATGATCGGCGGCAAGATTCGCCAAGCTCCCAAAAATAAATTGTAACACCCAAACAAAAACGGTAGTCACAAAAATCCCACAGTATAAATCCCGCAACCGGGTACGGTGGACTTGTTGTTCCAAAGTAAGTTCTACTTTTTTCTTCATATAAATATAACCTTTCCGAAGTTCTTTTTTTAGTATACCATAAAATTCAATTTTTTTCAAGAGGGGGAACTTATTTTATACAATTCGTTCGGTTGTTATCCACAGAATTATCCACGATTTTTCGAACACCTGTTCAAAAGTTGTAAAACACAACGCTGGAAAATTATGGTACAATAAAACCACGACAAGAGAGGTTCGGACATCAGAGGCGAAATCATAACCCCCTCTGCCCTGCTCCAAACCAATTGGTCGAAAATAAGAAAGGAGGGGACGGTTCTGAAGGAATACGGATCCCTACAACGGGAAATCGTTCGACTGGCGTTGGAATATTTAAAAACCATTTTGCAAGACGACACGGCGGACTACGGCGACTACCGAGTAGAAGACGGGGAGTTTCGCTTTTGTCCCCGGGACGGAATGCACGTTCCGGCAGATCGGGTCAGCGAATGGAACATGACCAAAAGCGGCGGCGGAAAGATTCGGTTCTTCGACAAAGCGGCTGCCATCGCCTTGGCAAAGTCTATTGGCGTTTTTGATCAAACAACGGGAGAAGAAACGGAAGATTTCAGCGATGAAGCGTTGTTTGGTGATCCCTGCGACGGAACATGACGAAGAAAAAAACCATTCCCTGGAACTTTTCGGACAAGCAGAAACAATACCTGAACCGATGCCGCACCGCTACCTATAATTTTGCGGAAGGTGCCGTTCGGTCGGGAAAAACCGTCTGCAATATTTTAGCCTTTGCCCGAGCGTTGGAAACCACCCCCGACAAGCTCCATTTGGCAACGGGAGTAACCATTGCCGCCGCAAAATTAAATTTAGGGGACTGTAATGGATTTGGGTTGGAGCATTTATTTCGCGGACGATGCCGCTGGGGACGGTATCACGACAATCCCGCCCTGTACGTAGAAACGAAAACCGGCTCGAAAACGGTGATTTTTGCCGGAGGCGGTAAATCCGACAGCTACAAACGAATCCGCGGAAATTCTTACGGTTTATGGCTTGGAACGGAGATCAACAAGCACCATTTGGCGGACGACGACACCTGTTTTTTGCAAGAAGCCTTTAACCGTCAATTGGCGGCAAAGCGACGGCAGGTTTTTTGGGATTTTAATCCCGACTATCCCAAACACCCGGTTTACGTGAAATACGTAGATAAATTCCGCAACGACGGTCTGGACGTAAACTATATGCACTTCACCATTTTTGACAATCCTTCGGTGGGAAAAGAGCAGATGGAAAGCATTTTGAAACAATATCAAAAAGGCAGCGTTTGGTACCGACGTTGGATTTTGGGAGAACGGTGTGCGGCGGAAGGGCTGATCTTTCCGGAATTTACCGAACATCCGGAACGCTGGAGCGTCGCCTCTCCTCCCGACGATCTTGCCTTTCTTTCTGTGGGATGCGACTACGGTGGAACCCTTTCCCGAACCGTATTTACGGCGGTGGGAATCCGAAAAAATTTCCAAGGGGTCTGCGTGCTTGCTTGCAAACGACTGGAAAAAGGCAAAGGGAAAATCACACCCGACGATCTGGAACGGGAATTTGTAGACTTTATTTTCCAGATCGAACGTCGATTTGGCAATCGACCCCGGTATGCTTTCATGGATTCGGAGGGGCAGTATCTGACCAACGGAATTCGCTCTGCCTGTGCAAGGGCAGGACTTTCTGTGGCGGTCTGCGACTGTAAGAAAGTGACCATTGCGGATCGAATCGCCTGTAAAATGAGACTGATGAGCGAAGGACGGTGGAGCGTGCTGCAAGATTGCAATCACGTGATTTCTTCCACCGCTGAATTGGTCTGGGATCCCAACGCCCCCGACCGAAGGCTGGACAACGGAACCACCGACGTGGACACCGCCGACGCGGAAGAATACGCCTGGTCCTGTTGGATTAAACAACTTTCAACCCCTCCCAAAGAAACGAGGTAACACATGGAAACCATACTTTCCTATTTAAAGGATCGGTTCGGATACGACGGCATCGACCGGAATTTTTACCGGAAAATCGACGATTGGAATCGCTGGTATACGGGAAGCGGAACGGAATTTCACCGCACCCGGGTCAACAACGGACTTTCCGTGATCGAACACGATCTGTGCCAAATGAACATGGCAAAAAAGGTGGCCGAAGACTGGGCAAACCTTTTGATGAACGAAAAAACCCGCATCGACACCGACGACTCCGCCGCGGGATTGTTTTTGCGAGGTAAAAACGGAAAAGGCGGCGTTTTGGGAGACAATGATTTCTGGACGGGAATCAATCAATTGGTGGAAAAATCCTTTGCGTTAGGCACGGGAGCGGTGGTTTTGCGGCTGGAAAACGCCCGGATTGACAATCAAAACCGCCTCTTACCCTCTCCCGAAGGATATCTTCGCATGGAATACGTCACCGCCCAAAACATTATTCCTCTTTCTTGGCAAGGTCAGGACGTAACGGAAGCCGCTTTCGTGGGCAGCATGACCCAAGGGGGACAAAGTCTGACCTATTTGCAGATCCACCGAAAAGAGGCGGACGGGTACGTGATCGACAGCGTTTGTTTTTCCGACAAAACCGGAAAAACCGTTCCTCTGCCCGACAGGATCTGCCCCACAGTGCGGACGGGAAGTGACCGCCCGTGGTTTGCCATCATCAAACCGAATCTGGTCAACAATTTGACCAATCTTCCCATGGGAATTTCGGTTTACGCCAATTCCATTGACATTCTCAAGGGTTTGGATCTTTGCTACGACAGTTTCAATATGGAATTCTATTTGGGCAAAAAGATGGTATTTCTGCGAAAAGATCTGATGATGCAAGATCAACAGGGACGGCTGTACGCACCCCAGGATTGCAACCGCCAACTGTTTATGTACATTGGAGACAAAAACGTAGACGGAGACCTGCTTCCCCAGGAATTTAATCCGGAACTGCGGGTCAGCGACCACACGGAGGCAATTCAGCAGCATTTGAATTATCTGTCCTGTAAATGCGGGTTCGGGGATCGGTATTATCGCTTTAACGGGAATTTCTCCCCCGCCACCGCTACAGAGGTCATTTCTTCCGATGCAACGTTGTTCCGCTCGGTCCGAAAGCACGAACTACTGTTGGAACGCCCCCTGGTACGGCTGACCGAAACGATTCTTGCCATTGGCAGAGAGATTTTGGGACAACCTATCCCGGAAGACGTCACCGTTTCCCTTCGCTTTGACGACAGTATCATCGAAGACCGCACCGCCGAACAAAAGCGGGATATGGAACTGGTCTCTATGGGACTGATGTTGAACTGGGAATTCCGCATGAAATACTACGGAGAAACGGAAGAAGAAGCCCAAGCAAAGTGCAAGGAGAATTGCCATGAATGAAGAAAATAAGCAACAGACACCCCTGTCCGTGGAAGAACTGTCTGCCCTGATTCCCGAAGGCTACGCCCTGGTGGAACAGGGAGAATGGGTTCCCAGGCAACAGGCGGAAGAACAGTTGCGGAATCTGTCTTTTGACCGACAGATCGATCTGGAACTGACCCGGTGCGGAGCAAAAAGTCTGACCGCCGCCCGGGCGTTATTGGATTTGAACCATCTGCGGGAAAACCCCGACGGAGTTTGTTCTGCGGTAGGGAAAATCCGAAAAGAGAACGACTGGCTCTTTCAACAACAGTCCACCTTTTCCAGCGGCGGTGTTTTAACGCCCCGACGGTCGGTGGATACCGAAACGATGACCGATGCGGAATATTACGCCTATCGGAAACAAATGAAAGGATAAAAAATAATTATGAATAACTTTTTGACTACGAAAACCATTGCAAGAGAAGCTCTTCCCATTTTGGAATCCAACCTGGTATTTCCTGCCTTGATCTACAAGGATTATTCCGAAGATTTTTCCAAGCAGGGGGACACCATTCAGGTTCGTAAGCCTCCCGTATACAACGCCTCTGAATTTGACGGCGAAATTGATATTCAGGACATCAACGAAGGGGAAGTTCTGGTGAAGTTGGATAAGATTGCCGACGTTTCCGTGGAACTGACCGCAAAAGAAATGACCCTGAATGCAGAAGATTTTACCAAGCAGGTCATTGAACCCGCCATGGTTGCCCTTGCAGAAAAGATCAACGCCGACGGTCTTGCTCTTTACAAAGACATTGCCAACGTTTACGGGACTGCAGGGCAAACCCCCTCCACCTTGTCCGACCTTGCGGGCGGGGCAAAGGTTCTTAACGACAACAAATCTCCCCTGGTGGGCAGAAGTGGCGTTTGGAACACGGAAGCAATTGCAAACTTCCAGGTTCTTCCCGCCTTGGTCAACGCAGAAAAATCCGGTTCTACCGACGCGTTGAGAGAAGGCTCCATCGGTCGGGTCTTTGGCGTGGATCACTATTTCTCCCAACAGATTCCCGAACACACCGCAGGTACCTTCTCCGGATCGGCTTTCTTCTTGGGCGTGAACGATCAGGGATATACCTTGATCTCCAACACCTCGGAAGGGGATCTGAAGAAAGGCGACCTGTTGCAGATGGGAGATGAGACCTTTACCGTTATGGAAGACGCACAGGGCGGCAAGGACAACGTTCTTGTAAAACTCTATCCTAACCCCTCAAACGTTGCACACAACGAAAAAGTAACGATGTTGGGCAACCACGCCGTAAACCTGATGTTCCAGAAGAACGCCTTCGGTTTTGTAACCCGTCCTCTGGAAGTTGCAAGAGGTGCCGACAGTTACGTCACCAATTACAACGGTCTTTCCGTCCGGGTTACCATGGACTACAATATTGCCACCAAGAAGCAGACCCTGTCCATTGATACCCTTTACGGATTTAAGACCCTGTATCCCGAACTTGCCGTTCGTGTACTGGGTTAATCATATCACAGATTCTTCCGCACCCCTATTATGGGGTGCGGAGACAGGAGGAAACCCCATGGAAGCAATTACAAAAACGGAATTTGACCTGACTTATCAATCCAACGATGTGGATGAAGAAGAATTTCAACGTCTTTCCCTTTTGGCGTTGGATCTGACCGAACTTCTCTGCTTTGGAAGAGCAGATCAAAAGGAATCTGCCGCAAAGCGTGCCATGAAAGAAATGATTGCCTACTGGATCGATCGGGGAGGCACGGCTGCCGTCAACGGTTCCTCCAGTCCGAAAAGCGAACGCATCGGCAATTATTCGGTCACAAACCGGGACGAAACCATTCTTACCCTGAACGGGGTCTCTATCGCACCTTCAGCGTTGGTGATTTTGGACAATGCCGGTCTTCGCAACCGCAATTTGTAAAGGAGGAATGGAATGACCGTAACCATTTTTAACCGACTGGGAGAAAACGAAGAGGGGAAGGCAAAATACAAATCCTGCGTTTTTCGAAACGTTTATATTGAAACGAAACACGCCGCAAACCCGGTCTATTCCGGGGAACGGAACAACGACAATTTTCGCTTGTATCTGTTTACCGACCGGGGATATCTTCCTCCGGAATCCTTTCGGGAATCCCCCCAGGGACATTGGACGCTGGAACCGGGAGATCTTTTGGCGATGGGGATTCATAAAGAAGTTCCTGCAAATCCCTTTCGCATGAACACCATTAACGTTTTTTATGCCCGGGATAAATTTCATCATTGGGAGGTGAGCGGACGTGGACAGTTGTTGGAATCGTGATTACCGTCAAATTATCGTCAATTTTTTGTCTCCCGTTACAGGCCCCGTTGCTACGGACTATCTTTCCAACATCGACGGAAGCGTGGCTATGGAAGAACTGCGGGGAGAACCGAATCTAATCTGTTTCATTGACGGAAGCCGTATTTCCCGCTATGATTTTAATTTGTACGTCCGCACCAACGGACGGGACACCGCCGCCCGAAAAAAAGCCATGGACACCATTATGAAAGCGGCAAACCACTGTGCATCGACCCGCCCCTTTGCCGATGCATACGTGGAAATGACGGAGTTTCCTTATCTGTTTAACCGCAATATGTCGGGCAACGAAGAATACAAAGCTCAATTTTCCATGTTCTTCCGGACGGGAACATCGGGCAATCCCTTAAACATTCCCACACAGGAGGTGGAAGCATGATTGAAAAAAGTAACGACCGGGTGTGGCTCTACGACAGTTACCTAAAAAAATACTATCTGTTGGGAGCTGGAATTACAAACTTGAAAGAGAGTTATAAAACTGCCGTACTGGAAACGCCCAACGTTTTTTCCCCCTTTTGCGGGAGAGAAATTTTATATCACACCGGACAACTGGAATTCGAAGGAGTTTTGGTATCGGATCCCGCCTTGGAATATCTGCTTTCCATGGATATGAAGCGAGGCAAAGATTCTTTGATTACTTTTATTATCGTCAGTCGCAAGAAAATGTTTGCCGAGGGAAGTACTCTTTGTTACGGAAAACGGATTGAGGGGGCGGTCTGCATTGAAAATCCCGGCACGGGGGAAGGGGTCTTCGGCTCCCGATTTAAAGGGAAAATTTTATACACAAAAACTCCGGAAAAGGTGATTTTTGATGAAGCAACACAAACTTACGCCTGATATTTCTTTTCCCGACCGTCTCCCCCAAACCGTAACGGTGGAGGGACAGCAATATCCCATTCGGTGGGATTTTGCCGCGGCACTTCGATTTATGGAATACGTGGACACCTCTCAAGACGACGACGAGTGTTTTTTAAAAACAGTTTTGGAAATTTGGTATCCCCGGGTGCCGGAAAACCGAGACGAAGCATTGACTCAAGCCATCAAATTTTATTGCGGCGGAGATCTTCCGGGGGCGGGATATTATACCCCTGCCTTTGCACCGTCGGAAGATCACACCACACTTTACGAGGGATTTCGAGAACAATTCGGGATTGATCTGAAACAAGATCCGGTACACTGGTGGGTCTTTCGTCAATTATTACAATCCTTTCAGGAAAGGAGAAAAACATTGTGGAAAACCAACCCATAACCAACCCTACGTTGCAACGAGAAGAATTACCGCCTTTGGTATTCCGGCGACCGGAACCCAGAGATGAGACCGACCGCATCGGACGGGAAATTGTCCGCCGATTGGTGGAAGCGGGGGTGGTAGAACCGTGATCAAATTAACCATCGGATCCATTGACCACACCTCCGCATTACAGGAAGGAACGTTGGTGATCCGGCAATACGACACCCTGCGATCCTCCTTTCGGGCAACGCTGTTTTTTGGAGAAACTCCCCGAAATCTTCCCAAGGCGGGACAAGAAATTCTTGTAACCGAAAACGATGACCTACTTTGGGGCGGAATTTTAGTAGAAACCGAACAAGTTTGCCACAGCCCCCAAAGTTTTACCATGACGCTCCGAGGACAAGGGTACGAACAGATTTTGCAACGGTACTGCCTTCCCGGAATTACGGTCAATCAAATGACTCCGTCCCAGGCAGTTCGTTGGATTTTTCAGAACTATCTCAACCCCCAAGATCAGTTGGTTTTAGGAGAAGTGGAAGAGGGACAATCCCCTCATTATACTTACACCTTTTCTCCCGCAAAAGCCTCTTCTGTTTTTGACCGATTGGCAAAAGAAAACGGCTTTGTATGGTGGATTGATAAAAACAAAACTTTTTATATGAAAGCCCATATCCCCCATGTGGAAAATAGGTTTGTAATTGATTTAAAAACCAGTCAGTCCAATGGCTTAATGGATATTCAAACATTGGTATTCCGGCAATCGACGGCAGACTTCAAGAATACGCAATTTGTGTATAATCGAAATAACGGTGTGGAAGGCGTATCTCGAGACAGTGAACGATTGCAAGAACTGGCGAACCGTTACGGGGGAGGCGAATACGGAGGGGCTGCCACAAACTCCGCCGTAGTCAATCAAAACCAAGCGAACCTGGTCGCCTATGAAATTCTCAATTCCTCTCCGGGGCTAGGCGAAATCGAATTTACCACCGATCAATCGGGATTTTATCCGGGGCAAAACATAAGTGTAGTTGCCCCTGTCTGCGGAATCAAAGAGGCTCGGTATTTTTGCATTACCGAAATCAATGCTGTCTATTTTTACAATCGATTCCGCTATACCGTCACCGCGAAAGAGACCGGTGGGTCTGCCCTGTCTACGTCCCGCTGGGAAGCAATGTTGGCGGGAGACCGAATCAACTAAACAGAGGTGAAAACCAATGATTTTTAAACAATACTTACCTTTCCGCTTTTCCCGGGACGGCTGGATCCCCAACCGATTACGGTTGCATTTTGTCAAAGGTTCCGCACAAGCATGGGAAACGGAATTAAATCATATCAAAAAAACCGCACATTATTACATGGCAAAGGACGGAACGGTAACCGCCTTGACGCCCCTTTCTGCCGCAGCCACCTATCTTGGAAGCCTTGCAAAAGGCGAAGATTCTCCCGGGAAACAAGGGATTCTTGTGCTGATCGAGGGAGAAGAATGTTCCAAGGAACAACAAGAATCCTTGCTTCGGCTGTTGAAAAGGATTCAACAGGAAGTTTTGCGGATCTACGGAGAACCCTTTCCCTTTTGCAGAGAACGAATCACCGCCGACGGAACACTTCCCCTGGAAGAACTGTTGGAGGAAGGGTACGTAGTTCCCGAAGATCAGACCCTTTATCGGGTGCAAACGGGGACGTATCGCACCAAGGATCTTGCGGAAGATAGCATTGAACGGCTGCAAAAAGCGGGGATCGCCGCCTATATTACGGAGGTAAAATACCAATGATTCAAACCTTATATTTAACCATGACAGGAGATATTTCCGAGGAAGAAGCCTTTGCGGTTCGTTCCGACAAAGACCTTTCGGTATTGCAGTGTATTCTTCGGGGGTATCACAATCAACCGAGAGACACCGCCCTGTTGCGGGCAACAAAGCCTGACGGCATGGTTTGTTATCTTTCGGGTATTCCCGAAGGAGAAAACGCTTTTCGCTTTACGCTGACCGAACAAATGACCACCGTTCCGGGAGACGTCGTGTGTGACGTAAGCATTCACCGGGGAACGGGGACCATTTCCAGCGATCAGTTTGTTTTGAAAGTTCGCCCTCCCTCTGCGGCGGGAGAAATGACCCAGAGCGAAAGCGAATACTTGGGATTTACGGATTTAATCATCAATACCGTAGATGCCCACGAACTTTCCCTCAACTCAATTGACGCTATATGGGAGGATGCAAATTAATGTATTATTTAGGAGAAAGCGGTTTGCGGTATTTAGTTAAAAAAATCGTAGCCCGCATCGTTGCCTTGGAAAACGCCGTAAAAGCCCTTTCCGCCAAAGGAATTGACTCGGGAGACGACGCATGATGTGGCAAAATATTATTACAGCGGCGGCAGTAGTCAGCGGACTTACCATTCTGGGAACGGCGGCGGTCAAGATCGTAAAATTTTGGCTGGATCAGAAAAACCAGGATCGGGAAATCGACCAGGTCAAACGGGAAATGGGACTGATCTGCTACGGCGTTCTCGCCTGTTTGGACGGGCTGAAACAAATGGGCTGTGACGGAAACGTGACCCAGGCAAAAAACGATTTGGAAAAATATCTGAACAAGACCGCCCACAAGTAAGAGAGGAATTTTTCAAAATGAAAGAATGGCTTTATCGAGCATTAAGAACCTTTGGGCAGGCAATGTTGGGGTATCTTGCCGCCAATTTATTGGCAACCGTCACCCAAGCGGACGTAAGCGATCCGACGGGGTTTGCAAACACCCTGTTAGGCTTGTTTGCAGCGGCGGTGGCGGCAGGAATTGCCGCATTGATGAACCGGGGAAAAGGAGGAAGCACCGATGACGAATAAAGAATTTGTTGCAAAACTTCTGGAGATTGCAAAAAATCACAAAACCGTTTACATGATGGGAACTTTTGGGGCACCGGTCAGCGAAAGTTTGATTCTGCAGAAAGCAAAGCAGTATCCGGATTATTATTCTGCCGGCCGCCGGAATCTGTTAAAAGGACAGATTTCCCTGGGGGCGTGGGCCTTTGACTGCGTAGGACTGATCAAAGGGGTTCTGTGGGGCTGGAATGGGGACCGCACCGTAAATTTCGGTGGGGCAAAATACCGGGCAAAGGACGTTCCCGATATTTCCGCAAATACTATGGCAAACCGTTGTCTGGAACGCTGTGAAACCATGGAAAATATTCTTCCCGGAGAAGCGGTCTACATGAATCGACACATCGGCGTTTACGTAGGAAACGGCAAGGTAGTGGAATCTACGTTGATCGGAAACTACGACGGAGTCGTGATCACCGACCTTTCTTTCCGCAAGTGGCTGGGGCATGGGAAATTGCCTTGGATCACCTATGAAACGGAAGAAAAACCCGTAGAAAAAGAACCGGAAATGATTCCTGCATCTCCCATTCAGGTGGGTGATACGGTCTATTTTTCCGGAGGAAAACACTACGTTTCTTCCAACGGAAGTTTAGGATACAAAGCAAAGCCCGGCTCCGCAAAGGTGACCCACTTCGTTGCCGGACGAAAACACCCGTATCATGTGATCCATACCGATAAAACGTCCAACGTTCATGGCTGGGTCAACGCAGAAACCCTTTCCAAGTAACAAAAAAAGAGGTTCGTTTTTTACGAACCTCTTTTCTATTGACAATTTGGGAAAACGTGATATAATAAACTTATTGAGAGGTGATCCTATGGAATACCGTCTGATTCGCTCCCGAAGAAAGACGATCGCATTACAAGTCTGCCCCGACGGTTCGGTGGAGATACGGGCTCCTAAAAGAATGAGCCAAAAAGAGATCGACGCCTTTGTTTTTCGCCACAAAGATTGGCTGGAATCCGCAGTCAAAAGAGCGAAAATCCGCAATTTCAGAGAGCGGGAAATTGACGCCCGGGAACAAGAACTTCGAACAAAAGCGGCAGATTATCTTCCGAAAAAAACCATGGAATGGGCAGCAATCATGGGAGTTTGCCCCACGTCAATCAAAATCACCTCGGCAAAAACCCGTTTTGGGTCCTGCAGTCCAAAAAACGGCATTTGCTACTCCTGGCGGCTGATGGCATATCCCCCGGAGGCAATAGATTACGTCGTTGTTCATGAACTTGCACATATCGTACAGAAAAACCACTCGGCTAAATTTTACGCCGTCGTTTCCCGAATTCTGCCCGATTGGAAAGACCGGAGAAAATTGCTGCAATAAAACCGCGAAAGAGAAATCTTCCGCGGTTGTTTTTTTAATTTTGTTTTTGAACGCTTTTATATTCGTCGTACCACCGAAAATAAGGACAGGTGGAGCCGGGACGGGAATAATACAACGCCTCGTCTTCATCCAAAGTCAAACTGCAAGCCATACAATCAAAGGCTTCGTCAAACTCATAATAAAGACAGCATTCGCAACGGCTTTGGGGTTTCTTTTGTTGTGCCATATCCATTCCCTTTCCTTACAGATGCGTTTCCACAAATTCGGCAAACGCGGAGGCACCGGCGGGGTCTTCGGAAAAGACGGCGGTGTTTTTGAGGATTTCAAAGCAGACTTCGTTGATGCGGTTGCGAATGGCATCCTTTGCCTCTTCTTCCGAAAGTTGATTTCCGTGCCGTTCCAACAAAAGAGAAATCATCGGGGCGTGAACTTTCATATCCTCTGCCATTTCTTCGGGGCGATAGGGTTTACCGCACAAATACTGCACCGCTTCGTGAAACAGTTGGCGGTTCAGCCGGGCAGGGAGAATATACAAACCCATAGCTTCGATCAAGCCGATGCTTTCTTTTTTGATATTGTGATATTCCGGGTGGGCGTGGAAAATCCCATCGGGGTATTGCTCCGAAACCCGGTTGTTCCGTAAAATCAGATCAATCACGTAGCCGGATTGTGTTTTCCGAACCACGGGGGAACAGGAATTATGCCCCTCTTCCCCGGTATACGCCACAATTCCCAACTGGGGATTGGAATATTCTTTCCAGCCATCAATCAATTTACAGGCGACGGCGATGATGTCGTCTCGATGGGAAGATTCCAACCGAACGGTGGAGTTCAGCCATTCGAGAATACTCACTTTGACGGGAGCGTCGGGGCGGGACAAAACCTTACGAACTTGGGCGGAATGCATGGGCATTTTTTCCAAACCGCCTTGATAATGGTCATGCACCAACAAAGAACCGCCAATGCGGGGCAACGCGGCGTTGGAACCGATAAAATAATGGGGATACCGATCTACAAAATCCACCAGCCGACGCAAAGCGGTGCCGTTGACAATCATGGGCGTATGTTCCGTATTGATAATGATGGCGTGCTGATCAAAATAGGCGTAGGGGGAAAATTGCCAAAAACAAGGCTGACCGTCCAAGGTCACGTCGATGGTTCGCAACGTATCCCGCACGGTGCCGTGACCGGAAAATCCTTCGTTTTGCCGGCAAATCACACAAGAGGGGTAGCCGCTGGGCTTTTGCTTTAAAGCGGCGGCAGATTTTTTGTTATCCACTTCCGGCTTGGAAAGATTGACGGTGATGATCAGTTCCCGCTTTCCGTCGTTTGCCTTCCACCGAAGATTTTTTGCAACAGCGGAACGCTTGACGTAATCGTTCTTTTCGCAATAATCGTGAAACCAATCGGTAGCGGCTTTGGCATCTACCGCTTTTTTTTCATCAAAAATTTTCTGTAATTCCGAGGGACGCAGGGAAACCGTATCCATCACCCGGGAGCAAAATACTTCCCTTTGATGTTCTTCGATGATTCCCTGAGACAAAGCGTACGCTACAATGGGAGCCAAAATTTCATCGGGTCCAGTCATTCCCTCCACCGTGGGGACTGCTTCGGATTCTCCGCAATCATCTAATCCCAACAGGTACAGCAACCGGTTAAAGGTATAATATTCATCTCTGGGGTCGAGAAGAAGATACACTTTGGCATATTCAATTAGTTGTTTCAAATAGGTTTGAATCATTTCGGAAAATCTCCCTTGTTATTCATACGTTCTATTATACCTTACTTTTTTGATTTTGTCAACGGAGGGAGCGGTTTTTCCATAAAAAACACTCCCGGAAAAACCGGGAGTGTTTGGTTTTTTTCTTCTTTTAGTCGTTCTTGCGGTTGGCAAGGAAGGTGATAAACCACAGGACAACCAGCATCAACGCCAAGCTGACGCCGAGAACAACCCAGACGTTTTGGACAAATCCTGCCAACAGATAACCGACCAGAGAAACTCCGGCAACGGTCAGTGCATAAGGCAACTGGGTGGAAACGTGGGTCACGTGGTCACATTGAGCACCGGTGGACGACATGATGGTGGTATCGGAAATGGGAGAGCAGTGGTCCCCACAAACCGCACCGGCAAGGCAAGCGGAGATACAGATGATAACCATTGCAGGAATGCCGTTGGCATCGGTAACCGAAGCAAGATTGGATTCAAACACACCGGTAACGATGGGAATGAGAATCCCAAAAGTACCCCAAGAAGTACCGGTTGCAAAAGACAGAAGAACTGCCACAAGGAACAGAATTGCAGGAAGCAGAATTCGGATGGCAGTAAACTGTTCCACAACACCGGCAACAAAGGTGGAAGCCCCCAGAAGACCGGTCATACTCTTCAAGCCCCAAGCAAAGGTAAGAATCAGAATGGCAGGAACCATCTGCTTGAAACCTTCGGGGATAGAAGCCATGCATTCCTTGAAGGAAAGAACTTTACGGCACAGGAAATAGATTACGTTGACAATCAACGCACCCACGGAACCCAGAGCCAAACCGTAAGAAGCGTCACAGTTGGCAAATGCATCGATAAGAGAAACATCACCACCGAACAACCCGCCGGAATAAAGCATACCGGTAACGCAGAAAGCAATCAAAACAACCACGGGAAGAACTAGGTCGATAACCTTGCCTTTCTCCTTGACTTTTTCGTTGCTTTCTTCGGTAACGTCGGCATGTACGCCGGAGAAAACGTCTCCGTTTTTGGCGTTCAGTTCATGCTTCCGCATGGGACCGAAGTCCTTGCCGGAAATGGCAATAAACAGAACCATCGCCAGGGTCAAAAGTGCGTAAAGATTATAGGGAATGGTGCGGATAAACAGAGCGATGCCGTTGATATCTGCCCCGTTGGCATCCTGCACCGTACCGCTGACGGCGGCAGCCCAGGAAGAGATGGGAGCGATAATGCAAATGGGGGCGGCGGTAGCGTCGATCAAATACGCCAATTTCGCCCGAGAAATCCGCTGTTTGTCGGTCAAAGGACGCATAACGCTGCCGACGGTAAGGCAGTTAAAATAGTCGTCCACAAAAATCAAAGCACCAAGCCCAAAGGTGGAAAGTTGACCGCCTCTGCGAGAATTGATCCGCTTGGACGCCCATTCTCCGTAAGCACGGCTACCTCCGGCACGGTTCATCATCACAACGATAATTCCCAAAACCACAAGGAAGATCAAAATCCCCACGTTGTAAGAGTCGGACAGATTGGCAATCAAACCGTCGTTGAGAATCGCATTAAAGGATTTTTCTACGTCAAATCCGGCGTTGGAAATCCCGTACAAAATTCCGCCGGACACAATGCCGATGAACAGAGACGAATATGCCTCTTTGGTAATCAGAGCCAAAGCGATGGCGATGACCGGGGGCAACAATGCCCAAGCGGTTTCATTAAACAAACTTTGGTATTCTGCGGTTTCTTCGGCAGCCACGGCAACGTCGGTCACTTCGTCGGCAGAAAAGGTTAGTGCAAACGAACCGACGAGGGCAAGACACAGCAGCAGGATCCCGAAAATGCGGGTCAGTTTTTTCATGGTGTTCCCTCCAAAATAAATTCCAAAACAAAACGTGCCACGAAAATACTTCATGACACGGTGTTTTTTTTGCAAATCATGATAGCACTCCACAAAATTTGTGACAGTACGGCACATCTTCTGTACCGTCCCGGAAGCGGCTGAAAGGCTCTCACCGCAACCTCGGCAATTACTCTCTCCTGCGAACCCGCCTCGGGTCTTTTGCCGCAATCGGTAGGAATTGCACCTCTATCGTTGGCATATTCTGTTTTTATCAGTATACCATTCTTCGGAGAGGATTGTCAAGCCTATTCGCGTGATTATAACATTTTTTTCACATTTGGCGGTGTTTTATGGAAATCTTACCTTTCACCCTTACGGTAACAGCGTTGGCAACGTTGGTGGCAGAGAATTTGACCGATGAAGAATTGGCCTTGACGGCGGTGGCACTGACCCAAGCGGCAGACACCATGGCAACGGCATTGGTTTTGCGGGAAAACAAAGAAAAAGAAAGTTGAATCCAATCCATTTTCCAAGAAAACGGACTTGACAAGAAGCGAAAACTGTGCTATAATATACAATATATTATTCATAACTTAAAACTGAACCGAAAAGCTGTGACGAAGACAGTAGTTTCACACGGAAATGCAAAGCGAGCCGGGGACGGTGTAAGCCCGGTGCAAAGTACAGTGAAATGAAGATCCCTTCCGAGCTGCGTGCCGAACGGGGAAAGCCCCAGTAAGTTCCGCCGGAATCCCACCGTAAAAGGGAAGCATATGAACGTATGTGAAATGGGTGGTTAAGCGAAGTTTCCCTTCGTCCCGTTACTGCGGGGCGGAGGATTTTTGTTTTTCGGGAAGTTTTGAAAACGACGGAGGAAACACTATGTACGAAAAAGTCTCGGGCGATCTGAATTTCGTCGACAGAGAAAAGAAAATCGAAGAATTTTGGGCAAAGAACCAAATCTTTGAAAAGAGCATGGATCAGCGGAAAGACGGGAAATATTTCACCTTCTACGACGGTCCTCCCACCGCAAACGGCAAACCTCACATCGGGCATGTTTTGACCCGTGTTATCAAAGATACCATTCCCCGTTATCAGGCAATGAAAGGGAATTTCACCGTCCGGAAAGCCGGTTGGGATACCCACGGTCTGCCTGTGGAATTGGAAGTAGAAAAGAAGTTGGGTCTGGACGGCAAAGAACAGATCGAAGAATACGGTCTGGAACCTTTCATCAAGGAATGTAAGGAAAGCGTTTGGAAGTACAAGGGAATGTGGGAGGATTTCTCACAGACTGTTGGTTTCTGGGCTGATATGGATGATCCTTACGTAACATACGACAATAACTTTATTGAGTCAGAGTGGTGGGCGCTTAAGCAGATTTGGGACAAGAACCTCCTTTACAAAGGCTATAAGATTGTTCCCTACTGCCCCCGTTGCGGAACCCCGCTTTCAAGCCACGAGGTTGCACAGGGCTATAAAGACGTTAAGGAAAAGAGTGCTATCGCTAAATTCAAGG
>JAZRUJ010000082.1:0-13589 GCA_045652445.1 Eubacteriales bacterium
TGTATGATAACATGGCCTTTGGTCTGAAGCTGCGCAAGGTTCCCAAGGATGAAATCAAGCGTCGCGTCGACGAAGCTGCACGTATTCTTGATATTTCTCATCTGTTGGATCGTCGTCCCAAGGCTTTGTCCGGTGGTCAGAGACAGCGTGTTGCTCTGGGTCGTGCCATCGTTCGTGAACCCAAAGTCTTCCTTTTGGACGAACCTCTGTCCAACTTGGACGCAAAGCTTCGTGCTTCCATGAGAACCGAGCTTTCCAAACTTCACAGAAAACTGGGTACCACTTTCATCTACGTTACCCACGATCAGACGGAAGCTATGACCATGGCTGACCGTATCGTCGTTATGAAAGACGGTTTTGTTCAGCAATGCGATTCTCCCCAGGTTCTGTACGATACGCCCTGCAACTTGTTCGTTGCCGGCTTTATCGGTTCTCCCCAGATGAACTTCATCGAAGTGAAACTGACCCGTCGCGGCGACGATATGTTTGTTAACTTCGGCGATGAATCTTTGAAGATTCCCGAAGCAAAAGTTCGTACCGAAAACTACGAAAAACTGCTCTCCTATGGTGGTAAGCAGGTTATCATGGGTATCCGTCCCGAAGATATTTATGACGATCCCTTCTACTTTGAAAAGTACGAAGGTGCCATTATCTCCGCTGACGTTGAAGTCACCGAAAAGATGGGTGCGGAAACCTACCTGTACCTGGACGTTCAGGAAAACAAGTTCACTGCTCGCGTTGATCCCACCTCCGTTGCCAAACCCGGCGACAACATCAAGATTGCTCTTGATATGAACAAGATCCATCTCTTCGATATTGATACGGAACAGACTATTATCAACTAAGGTTCGTGTACTTATGACCCCTTCGAAACTTTCGAAAAACTTTTCTAACGCCTCTCCCTCACACGTGTGAGGGTGGGGCGTTTTGCGTTTTTTTGAAATTTTGAAGGGAAACTATGATTCAGGAAGGTATCGCAATGGCATTTGATTTTACCACCGCCCACGGGCGATATCTTCCCTTTATCCGTCTTGTCGTATCCTCTTATCCCGAACGGTATCGGGAAGATTTAACTCAGGAAGGAACCTGGGGGTTGTATTTGGGGTGTTGTGCTTTTGATTCCCATCGGGGAGTCCCCTTTGATGCATATATTAAGGTATGTATCCGCAACCGAATTCGCTCCGCCGCCCGGGAATATTCCGCCGATTCCAATTTGATTCCTCTGGAAGATCTAGGAGAATCTCTCCCTTCGTCTGATTTTCCTTTTGAGGATCGTTACGTGGAATCCGATGCCGCCCGCAAAGCATTCAAAGATCTACAGCCTCACCTTTCTTCTTTGGAACGGAATGTGTTGGAGTTGTATCTTTCCGGCAATACACTGTCGGAAATCGCCCGGACGTTGCAGGTTTCGGTAAAATCTACCGACAATGCCATGACCCGGATAAAGAAAAAAATTAGGGATTCTATCCCTTATTAAATACGCCCGAATATAGTAGGTGCGGTCACTCCGTTTTACAGGGCAGTAACAGTTTGAATGGGTAAAGTATACACGGTATTTTGCCGATTCTTACCGTTACCACAAGGTTAGCGACCTCAGAGGGGTTTCTTTTCGTTCCCGTGGAAAAGGATGAACGCTCGCCGGTGCGATTCCGGCTTGGGTGAAAAAATATTTAACAGAGAGGTATCTCACAATGTATGAAGACAAGGAATTAACCTGTAAAGACTGTGGTAAAACTTTCGTTTTTACCGCCGGCGAACAGGAATTTTACGCTGAAAAGGGTTTCCAAAACGAACCCCAGCGTTGCAAGGAATGCCGTGACGCTCGCAAGAACGCTTCCAAGGGTGCAAGAGAATATTTCACCACCACTTGTGCAAAGTGCGGCGGCGAAGCTAAAGTTCCTTTCCAACCCAGAGAAGATAAGCCTGTTTACTGCAGTGCTTGCTTCGCTGAAATGAAAGCCCAGTCCGAAAACTGAGCAGTCCTTCCATGGGAAAACAACCGTGTACAATGTTTTTCTTGCATATGAAAAAGGTGGACAGTTATTGCCCACCTTTTTCTTTTGCTAAAAAAACAGAGACCTGAATTCAGGTCTCTGTTTTCTCTTTATTGCTTGTTTTTCATAAAATTTTTCATGCGAACGGAATGATCCAAAATCCGTTTTCTCAAGCGAATATTCTTGGGAGTTACTTCCACAAGTTCGTCGTCGGCAATAAATTCCAACGCCTGTTCCAAACTCAAAATTCGGGGAGGAACCAGACGCAACGCTTCGTCTTTCCCGGCGGAACGAATGGCGGTCATGTGCTTTTTCTTACAAACGTTAACCACAATGTCGTTCTGTCTGCTGGCTTCCCCAACGATCATACCGCCGTATACGTCCACCCCGGAACCAATAAACATCGCACCGGAATCCTGGGCGTAAAACATTCCGTAATTTGTAGAGTCTCCGGTTTCATAGGCAACCAACGAGCCGTTCAAACGGCGGGGAATATCACCCTTAAAAGGAGCGTAAGAGTCAAAAATGGAACTCATGATCCCTTCTCCGCGGGTATCGGTCATAAATTCACTGCGATAGCCAAACAATCCTCGGGCAGGAACGATAAATTCCAATCGAGTACGGTCGCCCACTTGGGTCATAGAGGTCAATTCGCCCTTGCGATATCCCATTTTTTCCATGACCGACCCTACGGAATCGGCAGGGACGTCCACGACAAGGCGTTCCATGGGCTCAGAGAGTACGCCGTCAATTTCTTTGTACAGAACCTTGGGGGTGCTGACCTGGAATTCAAACCCTTCCCGACGCATATTTTCAATCAGAATCGACAGGTGCATTTCACCTCGTCCGCAAACCTTAAAGGCTTCCGTGGAATCGGTATCGCTGACCCGCAAGGAAACGTCTTTCAACAGTTCTTTGTACAGGCGAGCACGCAGATTCCGGGAGGTAACGTATTTTCCTTCTCTTCCCGCAAAGGGAGAGTCGTTGACCATAAAGGTCATTTCCATGGTGGGTTCGGAAATTTTCACAAAGGGGAGAGGTTCTACCGCATCGGGAGCACAAATGGTATCCCCGATGGTAACGCTTTCAATCCCCGAAACGCAGACAACGTCTCCGGGCTTTGCTTCGGTACAAGGAACGCGATTTAACCCCTCAAATTGATACATAGAAACGATTCTTGCCTTGGAATTGGGTCTCGAACCGTGATAATCGCAAAGGACAACGTCCTGATTAACCTTCATTACGCCCCGTTCTACGCGACCGATGGCGATCCGCCCTACGTATTCGTTGTAGTCGATGGACGAAACCAGCATTTGTAACGGAGCTTCGTCGTCCCCCTTGGGAGGATCAAAATAATCTACGATGGCATCCAAAAGGGGTGTAAAATCCTTCATTTCTCCGTCAGGAGAAAGTCCTGCAACCCCGGTTCTTCCCGAAGCAAAAATAACGGGAGAATCCAACTGCTCGTCGGTGGCATCCAAATCCAACAACAGTTCCAGGACTTCGTCAACAACTTCCGTGGCACGGGCGTCGGGGCGGTCAACTTTATTGACGACTACAATAACTTTATGTCCCAGTTCCAATGCTTTTTGAAGCACAAACCGGGTTTGAGGCATGGGACCTTCAAAGGCGTCAACCAACAGCAAAACACCGTTGACCATCTTCAAAATCCGTTCTACTTCACCCCCGAAATCGGCGTGTCCCGGGGTGTCGACGATGTTGATTTTTGTATCTTTGTATTTAACTGCTGTATTCTTTGCAAGAATGGTAATGCCCCGTTCCCGTTCAATGGCGTTGGAGTCCATAACACGGTCGTTTACTTCCTGGTTTTCCCGGAAAACGCCGCCTTGTTTCAGCATCTCGTCCACCAACGTGGTTTTCCCGTGGTCAACGTGGGCGATGATGGCAATATTTCTTAAATCTTCACGGATCATGGAAATACTTCCTTTCCTGTGTTTTATAAAACATATTTACAACCATATATTATACTGCAATTTTCTTAAAAAATCAAGTTAATTCAAGAAAAATTTCCATTTTTGTACAAAAAAGATCCTCCCAAAACCATGGAAGGATCAAAATATTATGTATAACTCCGATCGATCTGAATAACCGCCCGAACTCCTTTGTGGCTTTCCGCTACCAGAGTTCGGATTTTTTCTGCCGCTTCTTCTTCGGTCAGTTTGCTGTCAAAGGGAAGTACGGCGTCAAAAATCACATTGGTGTGGGTGGGACCGGGAACTGCTCGGAAATCGTGGATGGTAATTCCCGGATGAATGGATTTTACTTCTTCTTTAATAGCATTTCGAAGCGCAACGGTAGTTTCATCGTTGGTTACGATGGGATCCATGTGAATGACCGCAATGCAACCTAACGCTCCGTTAATTTCCTGTTCAATATTGTCAATCAGGTCGTGGGCTTCCCAAATATCGGCGTCCGCGGGAATTTCTGCATGAAGAGAGACAATCTTTCGCCCCGGACCGTAGTCGTTTACGATCAAATCATGGATTCCTGCAACTTCATCGTGTTGCAGAACGATGGTTTCAATTTCCCGAACGTATTCCGGTTCCGGTGGCTGACCCAACAGGGGAGAAACGGTTTCTTTTGCAGACCGAAGCCCCGCAATAAAAATCATGATTGCCACGGCAACCCCGCAATAACCGTCAATGTTCAGTTTTGTAAAATGTCCGATCACCGTCGCAATCAGCACCGCAGTTGTCGCCACCGCATCTCCTAACGAGTCGGTCATCGTTGCCATCATTGCCGTGGATTGAATTTTCTTTCCTACGCCACGGTTATAGATGCCCATATAAATCTTGATCGCAATAGAGACAACGAGAATGATCGCTGTCAGCCATTCCAGTTTTACCATTTCCGGATGAAGAATTTTTTCTACGGAAGATTTTCCCAATTCAAATCCCATCAAGAGGATCAGCATGGATACCAAAAGTCCGGAAATATATTCAAATCTCCCATGCCCAAAGGGGTGTTGAGGGTCGGGCTTTTGCCCCGCGAGACGGAAACCAACCAATGTAATCAGGGAAGATCCTGCGTCGGACAGGTTGTTGAATGCATCTGCGGTAATGGCAATCGAGCCGGAAAGGATTCCTGCCAAAGCCTTTCCCGCAAAGAGCAGTAAATTTAAGACAATGCCCAAAATTCCGCACAAAACACCGTATTTTTGCCGCACAACGGGGTCTGATGTGTTTTCACGGTCTTTGATAAACCATCGGGAGAGAATCGATACCATAGTATGACCTACCTTTCGTTGAGACAGTATACCACGGATCGCGGTTTTTGTCAAGATTTGGTTCTAAAAAATTAATCTGCTTACTTCTCTCTCATCCGCGGTTCTTCGCCGGAATCTTTTGCCGAAAGGGGAGGGAGTTGTCGACCGGTTGCAGAGAAACAAGAAAACCTCTTCCCCCGTTTGCTAAAATCCGCAACAGGGGAGTTGTATAATATCGTTACGCTCACGTTTTGGGCATTATGACACACACAACACAAAAATTTCAAGGAGGTTGAAACGATGTATCGTTTTACAGGAAAAGTTTATCGGGAACTTCCCCTTTCTGCTTTAAAGATCCGAACCAACCGCCGGAACCGAGGAGAATCCGATCTGGACGGATTATGTGAAAATATCCGTCAGGTGGGACTTTTGCATCCCTTAACGGTGCGTTATTGCGGCGAGGGAGTTTACGAGGTAGTTTCCGGTGTGCGGCGTTACCTTGCGGCTCAAAGGCTGGAATTGGACAAGATCCCCTGTATTATTACCGATTCCAACGGAGGAGAGGGGGCGTTACTGTCCCTGTCGGAAAATCTGCAACGGAAAAATCTCAATTATTTTCAGGAAGCGGAACAGATGCACCGGGTGACACAGATGTTGCGACTGACTCAAGATCAGCTGGCAGAACGGTTGGGAAAAAGTCAATCGGCGGTGGCGAATAAAATGAGATTGTTGCAACTGTCTCCCGATTTGCGGGAGAAAATCCTGGCTGCCCGCCTGTCGGAACGTCATGCCCGGGCATTGCTGACCGTGGAGGGGGATACCCTTCGCCATCAAGTGCTGAAAACTACCATCGATCGATCCTATCGGGTGGCACAAATGGAAGCCTATATTGAACGGTTAAAAACCGAACCGGTCAAAAAGCCGAACAAAAAAGAGAATTTTTGCAAAGGTTTTTGTCGAGATCTTCGCCTCTATCTCAACTCCATCAACCGAACGGTAAATTTGATGAAAAATTCAGGATTTGAAACCCATTGCGAAACTTCCGAAGATGTTTCTAAAATTATCTATCGCATTGAAATTGCCAAATAATTAGGGCAAAATTAATCCTAATTCGTCATATAAAATGACCCGGAACTGTCGGAGCAGTTTTTCGGCATCTTGGGGAAGAATATTCAACTCCAACGCCGCTTGAACTTCCGAATGGGTCTTGGACCAATATACCAACTGAAGCAATTCAAAGATCTTTTCTCCGTTGGGATACCACAAAATGCGGTTCATCGCCGCCTCCATCGCTTCCCTGTTAAATATCATTCGTTGGTAGATCCGGTCGGTACTAATCCTTGGATCGGAGGGAGGCATTTCGCTTAATCGATGTACCGCTTTCTCGAATTTTGCATGGGGATATTCTTCAATGACCCGTTCTATGTATTTGTTGCAACAGTATTTTCTGGGATTTGCCATGGTTTTTCCTCATAAAAAGAAAAAGAGTTATAGTGAATTTCTACGTTCATTATAACTCTTTTTTGTGTCCTATGTTTTACATTCGTCGAACAAAATATCGAACAAAAATTCGAACATTACCAAGTGGGGGCATCCACCGGCATGGTGGCGTAGGCATTTAGGTCGGTATTTGCTACGTGTCCCGCCTGATATTCGTAAAACCCTTGGGCGGCAATCATGGCAGCGTTGTCCCCGCAAAGGTCTGCCCGAGGTAAAAATAGTTCCACGCCTTCTTTTTTGCAGGTTTTTTCCATCATGTTTCGCAGATCCCGGTTGGCGGAAACACCCCCCGCAAGTACCAGACGTCCCGTGGTGTTCTTTGCCGCAAGAACGCTTTTTTCGGTTAAAACCGAACAAACCGCTTTCGTAAAGGACGCGGCAAGATCGGGAGCGTTAATTTCCTCTCCCCGCTGTTTTGCTGTGTGGGCGTAATTGACCACCGCGGTCTTGACCCCGGAAAAACTGAAATCGTAGGGTGCGTCTTTGAAATGTACTTGAGGAAAAGCGATAGCGTCGGGATTCCCCGATTCCGCCGCCTTTTGAATCTTGGGTCCGCCGGGGTATCCCAAATTCAAAATTCGGGCAGATTTGTCAAATGCTTCCCCCGCCGCGTCGTCTCGGGTTTTTCCCAAAATTTCATATTCCGTATAGGATTTTACATGCACGATATGGCTATGTCCTCCCGAAGCGATCAACGCCGTAAAGGGAGGCTTTAAATCCGGGTGAGACAAATAATTTGACGCCACGTGTCCCCGCAAATGATGAACGGGGATGAGAGGAACTCCCAAGGTAAACGCCAGGCTTTTTGCGTAATTTACCCCCACCAGAAGAGCCCCGATCAATCCGGGAGCGTAGGTGACGGCAACGGCGTCGGGCAGTTCTCCTTGCAAAGTCCGTTCCACTAGGGGTTCGATGGCTTCAATATGGCAACGGGAGGCAATTTCCGGCACCACACCCCCGTACCGTTCATGAATGGGAATCTGGGAAACCACTTCATTTCGCAAAATGGTTCTGCCGTCTTCTACCAAGGCGGCTGCCGTTTCGTCACAGGAACTTTCGATGGCTAAAATCTCCATAATTCAAGTCCTTTTTTGATCAATCTAACTATGATAATATCACATTCTTTCCCCTTTGTCAAGTCATTGTCAAAAATCTTTGGGATGAAATATAATGGAGTAAGACTTCGGGAGGGGGCGATCAGGTGCGTGTGGAAAAAACGTCCCGGAACGAAATTCTGGTAGCCTTGACTTCGGCCGATCAAACCGCTTTTGGGATTCGTTACGATACCATGTCCTTTTCCGATGCAAAGACCCGTCGTTTTTGCGAGCAGATGGCGGTCTTGGTGTGTCTTCGGGAGGGGTGGGAAATTCGGGGCAACCTCTCCATTCGTGCGGTGGAAAATCCGTCGGGCGAACTTCTGTTGTATTTTTCTTTAACCGGGGAGGAAGATCGTTGCGTGTATTCTCAAGTAATCGAATTTCCCGACCTGGACGGACTTCTCGACAGCCGGAACGCTTTTCTTCGGGATCCGGATCTGTGTGCGGAAATCTATCGCTGGAACGGAAAATATTACCTTTGGTATGAATTTTACACGTCCCCCGTCCGCTTTGACAAATTGACCCTTACCATGCTGGAATACGGGGAATTTTCTACGGTGGACCGTTCTTTTTTGGCAGAACACGGTACAATCTTACCCCACGCCGTCCCTCTCTTTCTCAACTGACCCCCACTTGCCTTGACAATTGTTCCGGGGTGTGATATAATATAGAATATATTATATTTTCCGGGTTTGTCCGGAGAAAGAGGGCCTATGGATTCTCCCGAAATGAACGCCACCGTTCTCGTGGTGGACGATGACGTTGAAATCGTTTCCGCCATCACCAAATTATTGGAGCTGGAAGGCTACACTGTCTTAAAAGCATACGACGGACTGGAAGCCTTGGAAGTATTGTCTCAAAATAAGGTGCATCTGATCCTCATGGATTTGATGATGCCCCGGGTGGATGGGCTTTCTGCGGTGATGCAGATTCGGAAAACCAAAAATATTCCCATTATCATTCTTTCCGCCCGAACCGAAGACAGCGATAAGATCCTCGGCTTGAACGTGGGGGCGGACGATTATATTGCAAAACCCTATAATCCCATGGAATTGCTGGCACGGGTCGGTTCCCAGTTGCGTCGGTATTTCCGTTTGGGTGCGTCCACCGAACCGGACGGCGGAAATAACATTACCGTAGGTGGGCTTCGAATGAATTCCGATTCCCGAGAATTTTTTGTGGACGAGCGTTTGGTAAAACTCACCTCTACAGAGTGGGGAATCATGGAACTTTTCATGCGTTCTCCGGGAAAAGTTTATTCTGCAGAAGAAATTTACCGTGCCGTCTGGAAAGAAGACGCCCACGCCGTGGAAAATACCGTTACCGTGCATATCCGCCGGATTCGGGAAAAAATTGAGATTGACCCCCGAGAACCCCGTTATTTGAAAGTAATTTGGGGAATTGGATATAAGTTGGAAAAATAACGTCGGCGTTTGCCGAGAAAGGAGGCAGGGAAGATGGCGTTTCTTCGTTCCCCCGTCTTGCGGATCATCGCATTGTTTCTTTGCACCGTGTTGCTGTTTTCTGCTGCCTGGTGCTACGTTTACGCCAACGACAAAGCCGGTATGAGCGAAATTTTTACGTATACCGACTTCCGTAACACTCGTACCTATCACCAACGTCTTGCCGCCGCCTCGGAAGAAATGGTTTCCCTTGCTCGACAGGTCTATTCCGGCCGGAAAGTAGCCCCCGTGGATTTAGAGGGGGGAGCGGTGGACGGTGCGTTTCATTATTATTTTTATGCGGACGGCATGGTCATGACCGATCTTTCCATCTTGGAAAATCTGGATTTTAGCCACGCAAAAACCCTTACGGTTTATGGAAACGGTGTTTGCTATTTGATGGATACCGTCCATACACAAACCGAAAGTTTTTCCCATTGGGAAAATTATTCCTGGGATGCATACGATTTGACGAAAACCGTTTCCGTTTCGGTCTTTACTTGTGATGCCGGTGCAATTCTTGTCCCGGATTCCGATTGGATCAGCGAGCAATATACCGTGTGGGCAACGGCAAAGACCCGTGCTTTGCTTTTTATTATTTTACTCGTTTGTGCCGCAATCCCCATGCTTTATCTGGTTCTTTCGGTCAGTTGGGGCAAAGTGGAACCAAAGCCTTGGAATGGTCCTCGGTTTTTTACGGAACTGGTTCTTTCCGCCGCCGTTCTTTCGATCGTTTGGATGATTCAGATTCTCGATCTGTCTTTCTTGCGGTGGTTCCAAAACCTGTTTTCCCTCTTTAATTACGGAAGTGACCGTTCGGTGTACTTTGCCTGGTCGGTTCTGTTTACGTTTCTGAGTTTAATCCTTTTGCTTTCGGCGGTATCCTTGATTTCGTCTTTGAAACAACGCCGCCTGGTTGAAGGTTCCTTCCTGTGGTGGATTTGCCGGCGACCCTACCTTGCCTTGCGTCGCCGGGCGGATAAAAAATATTTCCGCCGCTATCGTTATTCCGTTTCCTTTACCGTTCGAACCGCTGTCTTTTTACTGCTGGAAGCGGCGTTGATTGCCGGATTTATTGCCGTTTCGGTAAATCAGTATTGGATCGTGGTGCAAATCCTTTTGATTTTTGCCATGCTCTCCATTTTAGTTATCTATCTGTTCGGTTGTTATTACGATTTGCGTTCGCTGAACCGTTTGCTGGATCATATTACCGAATTGCAAGACGGGAATCTGTCTTATCGGGCCGAAATGGATCCGGACAACCTCTTTTTTGAATACGAAAATCAATTGCGAAGCGTCGGCGACGGCTTTGATCAAACGCTGCGAAGCCAGGTTTCTGCGGAACGTTCCCGCGTCAATTTGATCACTAACGTTTCCCACGACTTACGCACGCCTCTCACGTCCATTATCGGCTATTTGGACCTGCTTTCCAAAACGGAACTGTCTCCGGAGGCTCGGGATTACGTTACCGTTTTGACTCAAAAATCCAACCGTCTCAACCATTTGGTTTCCGACGTTTTTGCCCTGTCTAAAGCCAATAGCGGTGCGGAGGAAATCCCCATGGAAGATTTGGATTTGTTCCTGCTTGCCCGTCAGTTGGTGGCAGATTTGTCCGACTCGGCTTCGTCTGCCGGGAAGACCGTCCGTCTTTTGGGGGACGATTCTGCTCCTATTTATTCCAACGGCAACAAAATTTACCGCATTTTGCAGAATATGTTGGATAACGCGTTGAAATATTCCTTGGCAGGAACTCGGATTTTCGTTACCCTTTCTTCTACCGAGACCCATGCCACGGTAACGGTCAAAAACACTTCGTCTTACGAAATGAAATTCTCCGCAGAGGAAATTTCCGAACAGTTTGTCCGGGGGGATCCTTCCCGCACCGGAGACGGCAGCGGATTGGGACTTGCCATCGCCAAATCTTTTGCCGAACAGTTGGGGGCAACCTTTTCCATCGTTGTGGATGGGGATCAGTTTTCCTCTTCCATCACATTCCCTTTAAAACAAGGAGAATCGTCTCCGTCATCTCAAGAGGAGAGTCTATAAAATGCTTACAACGATACAAAACCATCGCCTTTCGGTCACCGTTCGGGATCTGGGGGCAGAATTGCAATCGGTCAAATTGGACGGACAGGAACGCCTTTGGCAAGGTGATCCCTCGGTTTGGGAAGATCGGTCTCCCGTGTTATTTCCCTTTGTGGGTTGTATCAAAGAGGGAATTTATACCTATCAAGGAAAAGAATATCCCGCCACATCCCATGGATTTGCGGCGGCATCGACCTTTTCTTTGATTGACCAAACGGAAACGTCCGTAACCTACCGAATCGTTTCTTCCGAAGAAACCAAAAAGATCTATCCCTTTGATTTTATCTTTGACGTTACCTACACTTTGGAAGAAAATAAATTGATTCAATCCTTTACCGTAACCAATACCGGTGATGAAAAAATGTATTACGCTTACGGTGCTCACCCCGGATTTTTCGTTCCTCCCGCCGAGGGGACGGATTTTTCCGACTGGTATTTAAACTTTGCAAAAGGACAACCCCTTAACCAGATGATTTTGGACGGAATGTTTATGTCCAGAGAGGTAGTCGCCTGTCCTTTTGCACAAGGGAATAAAATTCCTCTTACTCACGAAACTTTCCGAGAAGATGCCTTGATTTTTTCCGGATTAAACAATAAGATTTTTGAAATCAAATCCGACAAATCCCCCCATCGGGTTTTGTGCGATTGTACGGATTTTGATTATCTAGCCATCTGGTCGGAAACGAGCAAGGATGCAAACTATGTCTGTATCGAGCCTTGGAACGGACTTCCCAGCGATTCCAAAGATCCGGAGGATCTCACGGTCAAACGGGATATGCGGATTTTACTCCCCGGCGAAACCGAAAGGGGAAAGGTCTCGTATCTTTTAGATTAAATCTATTCAATGAAAAACACCCGCAAGACAATCTTGCGGGTGTAGTTATTTTTGTTTTTACAGGGTTTTTACAAACTCTTTCAAGTATGCCCGGAAGTCTTCTCCGATTTCGGGATGCTTCAAAGCAGTCTCTACTTGAGCCTGCATAACGCCCAATTTATTCCCCATGTCGTACCGGGTTCCTTCAAAGTCGATCGCCATCATTCTTCCGTCATTTGCCATCAATTTCATGGTGTCGGTCAACTGTAATTCTCCGTTTGCAGCATAGGGCGTTTTTTCCAAATAGTCAAACACGTCGGGCGTAAGTACGATGCGTCCCAATACGGAGAACAGGGAAATGATCTCTTCTTTTTTGGGTTTTTCGATCATATCGGAAACGTTGTAAATACGGCCGTCTACTTTTTGAACGTCCAAGGTGCAGTATTTCAGTACCAATTCTTCGGGAACTTCCTGAACCCCAACGACGCTCTTTCCGTAGGTTTCGTATACGTCGGTCAACTGACCTACCACCGGTTTTTCGTCATTCATGATAACGTCGTCCCCGTACAGCAGGGCAAAGGGTTCGTTTCCTACGAAATTCTTGGCAAGCAACAACGCATGTCCCGTTCCCAGCATTTCCTTCTGCCGGGCGTAGACGATATCCGCCAGTTCTGCAATCTGCCGAACCTGTTTGAGCATGGGTGCTTTTGCTTCGCCTCCTGCAAGAAGACGTTCTTCCAGTTCAGGAGCATAGTCAAAGTGATCTTCAATCAGGGTTTTTCCTCGGGAAATGATGATCATAATATCGTCGATGCCGGAAGCTTTGATTTCTTCTACAAGATACTGCAACGCCGGTTTGTCAACGATAGGTACCAGTTCTTTCGGCACGGATTTTGTGGCGGGTAACATACGGGTGCCTAAACCTGCTGCCAAAATGACCGCTTTTTTTACTTTCATAGTTCCATACCTCGATTGTTTCTTTTTAGAAAATGCCGAACCACCAAAAGCAAAGGAAGACCCAATCCGTAACAGCACAGAAGTTCGCTTAATCCAACCTGTGCCGCCATGGTGACGAAATAGGAAACCGTCTTCGTCTCGCTATATGCTGTCAGCATAATGCCAATTAAAATTGCATTTGCAATAACCGGTGGCAGGGGGGCTAGCCACCAAAGATTCTTTTTCCGGCAAAGTTGGGTTCCAAGACAGCCTAAAAAGGTTGCCAACGTCCCTAAAATCAAATCCAAAGGACCTACGGTGCTCATCAGATTTGCAAGAAAACAGCCCACCGTCAGCCCTGCTGTTGCCACGGGGAAACAATAGGGAAGAACGGTCATGCACTCGGAAATTCGGAATTGGATCGGTCCGTATCCGAAAGAACCCAAGACCCAGGTGAATACCACGTACAGTGCGGCAATCAAGCCGCAGAATGCG
>JAZRUJ010000083.1:0-8360 GCA_045652445.1 Eubacteriales bacterium
CGATTGGAACGTCTGTGGGAGTGAGAAACCTTGATGCCGAAAGAGACATCCTTGCCACAGTAATCACATTTTGCCATTCTTTCCACCTCCAAGCGTGTGTTTGTTCATTCAGCACGGACTATTATAACAGAAAAAACGGCGAATTGCAATACACTTAACAAAAAATTCATAAATTTGTCGGAAGCCGCTCGGGAAAAGGCTTGAAAAAGACATAAAAATATGTTATTATATTTAAGTATAATTTATTAAAGAAGAGGGAACTTGTCTTGTCGAACGAAATTATTGCCGGAATAATCCCCGAAAACCGCCTGCGTCGCTTGGAATTGCAGGGGTTCAAATCCTTTCCGGACAAAACCGTCATCGAATTCCGAGAAGGGATCACAGCCATCGTCGGTCCCAACGGAAGCGGAAAAAGTAATATTGCCGACGCTCTGCGTTGGGTTTTGGGAGAAACTTCCACCAAGACCCTGCGGGGAGCAAAAATGGAAGACGTTATTTTTAACGGAACGAAGGAACGCAAGCCTATGGGCTATGCGGAAGTTTCCATCGTTCTGGATAACAACGACCGCATGTTTGACATTGACTATGCGGAAATCGTGGTCACCCGCCGTTTCTATCGGTCGGGAGACAGCGAATATCTGTTAAACCGGGCTCCCGTCCGTTTACGGGATATCCGGGAACTGTTCCGGGATACGGGGCTTGGCCGAGATGGGTATTCGGTCATCGGTCAGGGCATGATTACCGAAATCATCAAAGCAAAACCCGCCGACCGCCGTTTCTTATTTGAAGAAGCCGCCGGAATTGCCGGTTTGAAATTTAAAAAAGAAGAAAGTGCCAGAAAATTACGTCAGGCGGAAGAAAACCTGGTTCGCGTAGGAGATATCATCACCGAACTTGCCGACCGCCTTCCCTCCTTGGAACATAAATCCCGCAACGCCCGGAAATACTTGGACTACAGCGGCGAAAAGAAAGACCTGGAACTGTTCGTCTGGCAAAAGCAGTCGGAAAAATATGCGGAAGACCTTGGGAAAGCCGTAGAAGTCAAAAAGACCTTTGACGACCAATTGGAAGCCTCGGCGGAATATTTCACCCGGGCGGAAGAAAAAGAAGAAGAACAAAATCGCCAAATTCGTCAAATCAGCGAAAAGATGGACGAAGAACATCGGCTGAAATCCGAAACCGAAGCCGCAGCCGCCGCTGCCGACGCGGAAATTCTGGTTTTGAAAAACGACCTTGCCCACCTGGAAGAAGAACGGCAACGCCTTCGCAGAGAAGACGAGCAGTCCGACGCCATGAAGGCTGTATTAAACGAAGAAAAGCAACGAACGCTGAACGCCATCGCTGAGGGAGAAGAAACGGTTCGGGGGCTGCAGGAAAAAATTGCCGCCGTCGCCGCCCGCAGAGATGATTCCAAAAAGACCGAAGAAGCCTTCGGAACCGAAGCAGGACTGACCGCACAAAAAACGGCCGGATTGGTTTCCGAACTGACCGCATTACGGATCTCCAAAGCTTCGGCGGAACAGTCTTTGAACGACGTTCGGGCAAAATTGGACGATATTGCCCTGGACGACAAAGATGGGGAAGAAAAACTGGAATCCTTGAAGAAAGCCCAAAAAGAGTCCAAAAACCAAGTAGATAAATACACCTCTATCATTCAAGACAACAATAACCGTCTGGAGGGGTATCGCCTCCGATTTGAAAATCGCAAAAATCAATTGGAGAAAAAAGACGCCGCATTACAGGAATTGCGGATTGCTTTGTCCAAAAAGCAAAGCCGGTTACAATTGCTTTCTGACATGGAAAAGCACTTCGAAGGCTTTAATTTTGCCGTCCGCACCGTCATGCAGGAATCCCAGCGGGGAATTCTGAAAGGGGAAATGGCAACCGTTGCCTCGGTGATTACCGTAGACCCCAAATATGCCGCCGCCGTGGAAATTGCCTTAGGTGCTGCCATTCAAAACGTTATCACCGACGACGAACAATGTGCAAAAGCCGCCATGCTTATGCTGAAAAATAAAAATGCCGGCAGAGCAACGTTTTTGCCCCGCACCACCGTCAAAGGAAACCGTCTTTCCGTCAAAGGATTGGAATCCGAAGAAGGCTACGTGGGTCTGGGCTGCGATTTGATTGAATACGATTCTAAATACGATTCGGTCATGGTCTTTTTGCTGGGAAGAACCGCCATTGCGGAAGATATTGATTCCGCCCTTGCCATCTCCCGCCGTCACGACCGAACCTTCCGGGTCGTTACCCTGGACGGACAAGTCGTTAACGCCGGGGGGTCTCTGACCGGGGGTAGTTTGTCGAAAAACACCGGAATACTGACCCGCAGAAATGAAATTGAGACTTTAACCGAAGAAATTACGAAACAGGAAGAAACCCTGAAAGCTGCAGAAGCCGAACTTCGCTCCATGAAGGAAGAAGTGTCCGGAGCGGAAAACACCATTGCGGAAATTAATGCCCAGTCGGAAGCCGCACAACAGAACCGCATTAAGGCACAGGCGGAATTTGACAGTTTTGCATCCTATATTGCAAACGTAACCCGCTCCATGGAAGAACGGGCGTTGCAGACGGAAGCTCTGAAGCTGCGGGAAGCAGAATTGCTCTCTCAAATGGCAGATTCCGACAAACAAGCAGAAGAATTGACCCTTGCCATTGCCGCCGGAGAATCCTCTGCGAAAGCCGTGGAAGAAAAATTGGCGGAATTGAAAGAGGAACAAGAAGCCATTGCGGAAGAATTGCACGAAATTCAGTTGGAAATTCTTTCCGAACAGAAGAACATTGAGCAGAACAAGACTTCCGTGGCATCGTTGAATCAGCGAATTTACGATTGTGGCAGAAGCGGAGACGAAACCCGTCTGCAACAGGAAGAAAACAATCGAAAGACCGAAGAAGCCAACGCCGCCATTACCGCCGGGGAAGAAAAGAAAAACGCACTGCTTCAAACCATCGCCTCTCTGGGAGAAAAGATCCGTGCTTTGGCCGAAGAACGAAACAAGGTAGAAGCAGAACAGACCCGCATGAGGGCGGAACAAAAAGAAATTTACGACACCCGGGAACGGTTGACTCGAGAATCGGAACGGACCCAGGCAAAGATCGACCAACTAACCGAAGCGAACAACGCCATTTTGTCCAAGTTCTGGGACGAATACGAACTGACCCTGTCGGAAGTTGTGGCGATGAATTTGGACTTCGATCTGCCCACCGCCCGGAAACGTGCGGCAGAACTGAAAGAAATGATCCGTGCCTTGGGGCACGTGGACGTTTCCGCCATCGAAGAATACGCCGCCGTCAAAGAACGGCACGACACTTTGGCAGAACAGTTTGAAGATATCAACAAAGCCAAATCCGAACTGGAAACCATGATTGCCGGTCTGGAAGAAGAAATGGCGAAGATCTTCGAAGAACAATTACATACCATTAACGAAGCCTTTGCCGAAACCTTCAAAGAAATGTTCAACGGCGGGGAGGCAAAACTGCGGTTGGACGAACCGGACAACATTTTGGAATCCGGGGTGGAAATTTACGCCGCACCTCCGGGGAAAATTATTAAAAACCTGGTCTCTCTGTCCGGGGGCGAGCAGGCATTGACCGCCATCGCGTTGTACTTTGCTATTTTGAAGATCAAACCCTCGCCTTTCTGTCTTTTGGACGAAATCGAAGCGGCGTTGGACGATATCAACGTCGCCCGGTATGCCGCCTATCTGCACCGGCTATCGGCAAAAACCCAATTCGTTACCATTACCCACCGCCGCGGCACCATGGAAGAAGCAGACAAACTCTACGGCGTTACCATGGTCAATAAGGGGATTTCCCGCGTCATCGCCATCGACGTGGACGAAGTCAGCCGCATGAATCTGGATAAACAATAAAGGATCAATATTATGGGATTTTTTGAAAAGATCAGACAAGGGTTAAAACGCACCAAAGATTCCATCGGAGACGGATTAAACGGCATTTTCGCCACCTTCCGCAAGGTGGGCGAAGAACTGTTGGAAGAATTGGAAGAATTGCTGATTTTGGCAGACGTGGGATTCGAAACCACCGAAAAGATCATCGATGCTCTGCGGGATCGGGCGAAAAAAGAAAACATTGATTCCCCGGACCATCTCCGCACCGCCTTGGAAGAAATCCTTACGGAATTTATGGCGGGAGACCACACATTCCACCTGACGACCAAACCTTCGGTTATTTTGGTGGTTGGGGTCAACGGAGTGGGAAAAACCACAACCATCGGAAAATATGCCAATAAACTGAAAAAAGAAGGTAAATCCGTTCTGATTGCCGCCGCCGACACCTTCCGAGCTGCCGCCATTGAACAGTTGGAAGTGTGGGCAGACCGTGCCGACGCACAAATCGTCCGCCACGCAGAGGGTTCCGACCCCGCCGCTGTGGTCTATGACGGAATCAAAGCCGCCGAAAGCCGGGGGATCGACGTTTTGATCTGCGACACCGCCGGACGGCTTCACAACAAAAAGAACCTGATGGAAGAATTAAGCAAAATCATGCGGATCATCAACCGGGAACTTCCCCAGGCAGATAAAGAAATCCTGCTGGTTTTGGACGCAACCACCGGCACCAATGCCGTAGAACAGGCGAAATATTTTAACGACGTGGTACCCTTGACCGGGATCGTTCTCACCAAATTGGACGGCACGGCAAAGGGGGGCGTCACGTTGGCGGTCAAAGACGTCACCGGAATTCCCATCAAATTGGTTTGTGTGGGAGAACAGATCGACGATCTGCAATATTTTGAACCGGAAGCCTTTGCCAAAGCGTTAACCGAAAGTAATTGACAAATTTAGGAGATATCTTATGCTGACAAGCAAACAACGTGCCTATCTTCGGGGGCTTGCCAATTCCATGAACGATCTGTTTCAAATCGGAAAAGGCGGCATTACCGAAAACGTAATTAAACAAACCGACGAAGCCCTGGAAGCCCGGGAATTGATCAAACTCCGCTGTCTGGAAACGGCGGGAATAACCAGCCGGGAAGCAGCGGACGTTTTGGCGGAACAATGCCGTGCCAATTCCGTACAGGTCATCGGAAGCAAACTGGTGCTTTACCGTCCCGCCTCCGACCCCAAAAAACGGAAGATCGAACTTCCCTCGGAGAAAAAGAGAAAATGAGCCGTATCGGCGTTTTCGGGGGAACCTTTGCCCCCTTTCACAAAGGTCATGCCCAGGGGTTAAACGCCTTTTTGCGATTGGCAGACCTGGACCGATGCCTGGTGATCCCTTCAGGGATTCCACCCCATAAAACCAAAACTGCCCTGTTTTCCGACCAACAACGGCTGCAAATGACCGCCCTTGCCTGTGAGGCAATCCACGGAGTTACCGTGTCCGATTGGGAATTAAAACAAGAAGGCAGAAGTTACACTTACAAAACATTGTCTTGGCTGAAAGAACAAAATCCCCACGATCAACTGGTTCTGTTCGTTGGCTCGGATATGTTTTTAACTCTGCAACAATGGTACCGCCCGGAAGAAATTTTTGCCTCGGCGGAAATTGCCGCCTTTTCCCGGACGGGAGAAGATTTCAAGAAACTGAATGCCCATGCCGAAACCTTAAAAAAGGACTTTCCCCAGGCAAAGATTCGGGTATACACCGAACCTCCCTTCCCCGTATCTTCCACGGAAATTCGGGAAAAATGGGAACGGGGCGAAGACCTGGAAGACCTTCTTCCCCAACCGGTTTGGAACTATTTGAAAGTTTTGCGATACGAACAAATTTTGAAGACTCGCCTTTCCGATCATCGCATGAACCATTCTTTGGGCGTGATGAACATGGCGGTCCGGTTGGCGGAACTTCACGGTGCCAACGTAAACAAAGCCCGGATCGCGGGACTTTTACACGACATGACCAAAGAGTTTTCCAAAGAAGAACATTTCCGCTTATTTGAAAAATACTCCTTTCCCCTGGACGAGCATTTAAAGGAAAGCAAAAACCTGTGGCATGGACCCTCCGCCTCTCTGGACGTTACGGAAACCTTTGGCATCACCGACCCGGAAATTGCCTCTGCCATTCGCTATCACACCACGGGGAAAGCCAACATGACCTTGCTGGAAGCGATCTTGTATATTGCGGATCTGACCGACGCGACGCGGAACTACGACGACGTGGATTTTTACCGCACCCTTGCCCGGCAAGACGTGTACAAAGCCTGCCTTGTGGCTCTGCAATGGTGCAAAACCGACCTGGAACAGCGGGGACTGATTCCCCACCGGGATATGCTCGACGCCATTGCCTGGTTGGAAAAACGCTATCCAAACGTCAACGAAACGAGTGAAAAACAACGATTGAATTACTCCACGAAAGGAATTTGATATGAACAACACCCTGAAAGCCATCGTAAAAGCTCTGGACGCAAAAAAAGCCGTGGATATCAAAGTCATTAAGATTGACGAGATCACGTCTTTATGCGACCATTTCATCATCTGTAACGGGACTTCTACTACCCACGTAAAGACCCTTGCCGACGAGTGCGAAGTTGCCACAGACAACTTGGGAATCCCTCTCCGCAAACGGGAAGGCATGGACGCGGGCAGCTGGATTCTTTTGGATTACGGAGATTTTATCGTTCACGTTTATAACAAAGATACCCGAAATTTCTACAATCTGGAAAAGCTGTGGAAAGACGGCATTGAACTTGAAATTAACGATCTGTTGGAGGATTGAACAATATGGAATACAATTTTTCCGCAATTGAAGCCAAATGGCAAAAGAAATGGGAAGAAACCGGTGCGTTCCACGCCAAAGACCTTTCCGATAAGAAAAAATTCTTTGCCTTGGTAGAATTTCCCTACCCCAGCGGTGCCGGAATGCACGTAGGTCACATCAAAGCCTATTCCGGGCTGGAAGTCATCTCCCGGAAACGGAGAATGGACGGCTACAACGTCATGTTCCCCATCGGATTTGACGCCTTTGGGCTTCCCACCGAAAACTACGCCATCAAAACCGGAACCCACCCCCGCACCGTTACCGATACCAACATCAAAAACTTTACATCCCAGCTGAAGCGGGTTGGTTTTTCCTTTGACTGGGATCGTGTCATCGACACCACCGAAGAAGATTACTACAAGTGGACCCAATGGATCTTTTTGAAGATGCTTGATAACGGGCTGGTCTTCCGGGACAAGACCCTGGTCAACTACTGCCCCTCTTGTAAGGTCGTTCTTTCCAACGAAGACTCCCAGGGCGGCAAATGCGACATCTGCCACAGCGACGTGGTTCAAAAGTCCAAAGACGTTTGGTATCTGCGGATCACCGAATACGCAGACAAACTTTTGAACGGTCTGGAACAGGTGGATTACTTACCCAACGTAAAAATGCAACAGGTCAACTGGATCGGGAAATCCACCGGGGCGTTCGTCAACTTCACCTTGAAAGATACCGACGAAACGCTGCGGATCTATACCACCCGTCCCGACACCCTGTTCGGCGTTACTTTTATGGTTATGGCCCCGGAACATCCCTTGTTGGATAAATATCGGGATCGAATTCAAAACACCGACGAATTGGACGCCTACCGCACCGAATGTGCTAAGAAGACCGAATTTGAACGTACTCAACTGGTCAAAGACAAGACCGGGGTCTGCATTCAAGGTCTTTCCGCCATCAACCCCGTCAACGGAAAGGAAATTCCCGTATACGTTGCCGACTACGTTATGATGGGCTACGGTACCGGGGCGATTATGGCAGTTCCCGCCCACGACGAACGGGACTATGCCTTTGCCAAGAAATTCGGCATTGACATTATCGAAGTCATCAAAGGCGGAAACATGGAAGAGGGTGCCTACACCGGCGACGGCGAAATGGTAAACTCCGGCTTTTTGAACGGCCTTACCAACAAAAAAGAATCCATTGAAAAAATGGCAGAATGGCTCTCCGCCCAGGGAATCGGCGAAAAGGGCGTTCAGTATAAGATGAAAGACTGGGCGTTCAACCGTCAACGGTATTGGGGCGAACCCATTCCCATCGTCCACTGTCCCCATTGCGGAATCGTGGGCGTTCCCTATGAAGAACTTCCCTTGCGGCTTCCCAAGGTAGAAAACTTTGAACCCGGCTCCGACGGGGAATCTCCCTTGGCAAAGATTTCCGAATACGTCAACTGCAAATGTCCCAAATGCGGAGCAGACGCGAAACGGGAAACCGACACCATGCCTCAATGGGCAGGGTCTTCCTGGTATTTCCTGCGGTATATCGACCCCAACAACGATACGGCTCTTGCCGACCCCGAAAAGCTGAACTACTGGCTCCCCGTAGACTGGTACAACGGCGGAATGGAGCACGTCACCCGTCACATGATCTATTCCCGGTTCTGGCACCATTTCCTGAACGATCTGGGCGGGGTTCCCACC
>JAZRUJ010000084.1:0-20110 GCA_045652445.1 Eubacteriales bacterium
CCATCAGCATGAAGAACGGAAAAGCAAAGATCGACGCCACGCTCTGCGTAGGCTGTGGCGTATGTGATCAGCTCTGTGCCTTTGATGCCATTCAACAAGGAGGAACCGGAGAATGAAAACAACCAACGTTATGATCGTCGGCGTAGGCGGACAGGGAAGTCTGCTTGCCTCCAAATTGATGGGCAACCTTTTGATGAAAGAGGGCTACGACGTTAAAGTCAGCGAAGTTCACGGAATGAGTCAGCGGGGAGGATCGGTGGTCACCTACGTCCGCTTTGGCGACAAGGTCTACTCTCCTATTATCACCGACGGAGAAGCGGATCTGATCATCTCCTTTGAAAAATTGGAAGCCGGACGCTATGCCCGGTTTTTGAAAAAGGACGGAAGCATGGTGGTAAATACGCAACAAATTGATCCCATGCCCGTCATTATCGGGGCTGCGGAATATCCCGAAAATATTCTGGAAGAATTGTCCGAAAAGGGCGTTAACGTAGAAGCCCTGGACGCACTTTCCCTGGCGGAACAAGCCGGTTCCGCAAAAGCGGTCAACATCGTTTTATTGGGTCGCGTAGCACGAAAGATGGATATCTCTTACGACCGTTGGATTTCTGCTATTGAAACCACCGTGGCTCCCAAATTTGTGGAGATGAACAAAAAAGCATTTGATTTAGGCTATCACTCCTAACGAAAGAAGCGAGAAATATGGCAAAGAATTACTACCAAAAAGAAATTGAGACTATGCCGGTAGAAGAGTTGAAAAAACTCCAATCCGAGAAGTTAGTCAAGCAGGTAAAACACGTCTACGAAAACGTTCCTTACTACAAAAACCTGATGGACGAAAAGGGCGTTACCCCGGACGACATTCACGGAATTGAAGACCTGCACAAACTTCCCTTCCTGACCAAGGCGGATTTGCGGGACGCTTACCCCTACGGACTTCTGGCAAAACCCTTGGCGGATTGCGTCAGAATTCACTCCACTTCGGGAACCACCGGCCGAAGAGTCGTGGCATTTTACACCCAAAACGACGTGGACCTTTGGGAAGATTGCTGTGCCAGAGCCCTGGTTGCCGCCGGCGGCACCAAGGAAGATGTTTGCCAGGTAGCCTACGGCTACGGACTGTTCACCGGCGGTTCGGGAATGCACGGCGGATCTCACAAAGTCGGGTGCTTGACCCTTCCTATGTCTTCCGGGAATACGGAACGGCAGATTCAGTTTATGACCGATCTGAAAGCCACCATTCTCTGCTGTACCCCCTCCTATGCGGCATACATCGGAGAAACCATCAAAGAAATGGGACTGAAACCCGAAGATCTGACGCTGAAAGCCGGTATTTTCGGTGCAGAACCCTGGACGGAAGAAATGCGACGTCAGATTGAAGAAGCTTTGGGAATCAAAGCCTACGATATTTACGGGCTTACCGAAACCTCCGGCCCCGGGGTCTCCTTCGAATGTGAAGAACAGACGGGAATGCACATCAACGAAGACCACTTCTTGGCGGAAATCATCGATCCCGACACCGGCGAAGTTCTTCCCGAAGGAAGCAAGGGAGAATTGGTCTTTACCTCGTTGGATAAGGAAGCCTTCCCTCTGCTCCGGTACCGCACCCGGGATATTTGCGTTCTTTCCCGCAAACCTTGTTCTTGCGGCAGAACCTTTATTAAGATGGCAAAGCCCATGGGACGTACCGACGATATGCTGATTATTCGGGGCGTAAACGTCTTCCCCAGCCAGATCGAAACGGTGCTTCTCAACGAAGGATATCAGCCCAACTACCAGATCATCGTTGACCGGGTCAGCAACAACGACACCTTTGACATTAACGTGGAAATGAATCCCGATCAGTTCACCGATACCGTAAGCGGCATTACCGAACAGGAAAAGGCTTTGGCAAACGCCATGAAGACCATGCTTGGCATAAATCCCAAGATTCACTTGGTCTCGCCCAAATCCATTGTCCGCAGCGAAGGAAAAGCCGTCCGTGTCATCGACAAGAGAAAGCTTATCTGAGGAGGAACGAAAGTATGTCTTTGAAGCAATTGACCGTTTTTGTGGAAAACACCCGGGGTGCCCTTGCCTCCATCACCAAAACCCTTGCGGAACATAACGTAAACATTCGTGCCCTTTCCATTGCAGACACCCGAGATTTCGGGATCCTGCGTATGATCGTCAACGATAACGACACGGCGTACAAGACCCTGACCGAAGAAGGACATCTTCTGAACATTACCGAAGTTGTTGGGGTTAAGATCGGCGACCAGCCCGGCAAACTCTCCACTGCTCTAAGTATTTTGGATAAAGCCGAAATCAACATGGAATACCTGTACGCGTTCATGACCCGCACTGAAAAACACGCCTACGTGGTTATTCGTGTAGCAGACAACGCAGCAGCGGAAAAAGCCCTGACCGATGCCGGATTCCACCTCATCTCCGACGCAGACGTCAATAAACTGTAATTCAACTCCCATAAAAAGAAAGTGCCGCCGAATCGGCGGCACTTTCTTTATTTCTTTTTTATTTCTTTTGAAACTGTAAAACCAACGACTTGTAAAGCAAGACCAAAAATCCGCTTAATAAGACGGCGGCGAATACATCGGTAAACCAATGAGCTCCGGCGAAAAGACGCCCCAAGGCCGTCAAAATTGCCACAAGAGAAGATGCAATCATCATCCCATATCGCAGAAGACGGTTTTTCAACCGAAGCCCCGCCTGAAATGCGGCAGAACCCATAATTACGCAAACCAGCATGGTATGAGAAGAGGGATAGGATGCTTCTAAAATTCCGTCGACTAAAATGGGACGGTAATTGATAACGACGACTTCAAACAACAGGTAAAAAATCATCATCACAACGTAGAGTCCCGCCAATAAATACAAGTCCAAATCCACTTTTTTCAGGCTTTTACGGGAAATCAACTGCCAAATACCGAGACCGGCAAACCCACCGGCGACCAGCAAGGAACCAACCATAAAAAGATCGGAAATCTTATCCCAAATCGGTTTAGAACCGAACATTTCAAAGACAGAGCCATTAATACTCCCCAAACCAACGGAAGATCCGTCGGGACCGATGGCTTGCACGTCTACTTTCATTACCAAAAAAGTCAAAAGCAGAAACAACACCAAATAAATCAACGAAAGAATCCAACAAGAACGACACGTTTTATTCTTCATACCATTTCCTCATTTCTATGGAATTTTACTCATTATACCACAAAGTTTCATAAAAGTCAAACAAAGAGAGAGACTGCTTAACTTCCCTACCATATATAAAAACAATTTTTTGAAAAAAGATTCCGTTTTTACGGGGAAAACAGGAAGATGTTCCAATTCTGTAACAAACACCCCTTGACTTTACCGTGGTAAAGTGGTATAATGTGAAAGTATTTTACAGAAAGGAATGATTCGGCATCATGAAACCGCTTCATACCGAGGGAACGGAAAATCTGTTCCGTGCCATCCTTGAATTGAAAACGTTAGAAGACTGCTACGACTTTTTCGAAGACATCTGCACCATCAAAGAAGTGCAGGACATGTCCCAACGGCTGGAAGTGGCAGCACTACTTCACGAAGGACAGAGTTACGTACAAATCTGTTCCAAAACCGGGGCTTCCACCGCTACCATTGGGAGAGTAAACAAATGCCTGAACTATGGCACCGGCGGATACAAAAAGGCCTTGGAAAAGATCAAAGGGAAAGGATCCAACCAATGAACCCCTATGCAAACGTGCTGAACCGGGACGAAAAAGCCGCGTTCGGCTTACGGGAGTTGTACCGCAGTTTTGGGTATCTCCCCTACAAAATGAGCAAATTTGAAGAATACGACCTATACGTCCGAAACAAGGATTTCCTGGTTTCGGATCACGTCATCACCTTTACCGACACCAATGGACGGCTGATGGCGTTGAAGCCCGACGTAACCCTTTCCATTATCAAAAACGGAAAGGACGGAGACGGAGTAGAAAAGGTCTACTATAACGAAAACGTCTATCGAATCTCCAAAGGAACCCATTGTTACAAGGAAATTATGCAGGTGGGTCTGGAATGTATCGGTCAAGTAGACGACGTTCAGATCCTGGAAGTTTTGACTCTGGCAGCAAAAAGCCTGGATCAAATTTCCGAGCAAAAGGTTTTGGACGTGTCCCACCTGGGCATCGTTTCCGACGTTCTGGATAAATCCGGACTTTCCGATCAAGGGAAACAGGATATTCTTGGCTTTTTGGGAGAAAAAAATCTTCACGGAGCCATGGAAACCTGCAAAGCCGAAGGAATTGACCGGAATTGGGAAGACGCCATTCGCACCCTGATCACCACCTACGGCACCCCGGAAACCGTTCTTCCCCTGCTGAAAACGTTACCCGCAGGTCAAGAAAGCCTTGCACAGTTACAAGCCTTGCTTTCGGCATTGAGCCAAACAGGTGTTACCGGAGTCCGCATTGATTTTTCCGTCATTAACGATATGCGGTATTACAACGGCATCGTGTTCCGGGGCTTTGTAAAAGGCATCCCCACAGGCATTTTGTCCGGCGGTCAGTACGATAAAATGATGAAAAAACTGGGCAGAAAATCCCGTGCCATCGGTTTTGCCGTATATTTAGATCTGCTGGAACAATGGAACGACCGGGACGAATACGACGTGGATACGGTGCTTTTATACGACGATAGCGACTCCCCCGCCGAAGTTCTTCAAGCGGTGGCAACCCTGTCCCAACAAGGATCCGTTACGGCGGTTACTCAGATTCCCAACCTGAAATATAAGACCCTGGTAACCCTGAAGGAGGTAGCAGACCGTGGATAAGATGCTTAACGTTGCCCTTCCGAAAGGCCGATTAGGGGAAAAGGTCTACGCCATGTTTGAGGCGGCGGGTTTTGAATGCCCCTCCATTAAGGAAAACAATCGAAAACTGATTTTTGAAAATCCCGAAAAGGGCGTCCGCTATTTCTGGGTCAAGCCCTCCGACGTTGCCATTTACGTGGAACGGGGAGCAGCCGATATCGGCGTTGCCGGGAAAGACATTTTGCTGGAATACCGTCCCGAAGTGTACGAACTTTTGGACCTGAACATGGGCAAATGCCGAATGGCCGTTGCCGCCATGAAAGACTTTCGAGACAACCCCAACCGCCCCTTAAAAGTTGCAACCAAATTTACCAACATCGCCCTGGATCACTACACCTCCAAGGGCAGAGATATTGACATTATCCACTTAAACGGTTCCATTGAAATCGCCCCCATTTTAGGGCTTTCCGACGTTATTGTGGATATTGTGGAAACGGGAACGACCCTGAAAGAAAATCAGTTGGAAGTCATCGAAACCATCGTTCCCATCAGTGCCCGGCTGATTGCCAACAAAACGGGCTTTAAATTTAAAAACGAGATGATTCAAGCGGTAATGACCGGTCTTGCATCACAGACGGAGGAATCGAAATGATTCGGATTCTGAAATACGGCGAAGTGCAAAACAGCGATATTTTCGCCCGGGTCGTTCCCGAAATCAACGTAGAGGCCACCGTTGCCGAAATTATTGCCACCGTCCGCAAAGACGGAGACAAGGCTCTGTACGCCTACTGTGAAAAATTTGACGGTGCAAAACTGTCGTCCCTGTTGGTTTCCAAAGAAGAAATCGACGAAGCGGTAAGCTTGGTGGAACCGAAATTTTTGGAAATTCTGGAAGAAGCGGCAGAGAACATTCGCCGATTCCACGAAAAACAGGTCCGCAATAGTTTTATTATCAACGACCGAGACGGGATCGTCGTAGGTCAAAAGATCATTCCTGTGGACCGGGCGGGGCTTTACGTTCCCGGCGGTACTGCCGCTTATCCGTCCACGGTTTTGATGGATTCCATTCCCGCTAAAATTGCCGGGTGTAAGGAAGTCGTCATTACAACACCCCCGGGAAAAGACGGAAAAGTGAATCCTGTAATTTTGGCAGCGGCAAAGATTGCCGGCGTGGATAAAATCTTCAAACTGGGAGGGGCTCAAGCCATCGCAGCGTTGGCGTACGGTACGGAAAGCGTCCCCAAGGTTGACAAGATCGTCGGTCCCGGGAACGCCTTTGTGGCGGAAGCAAAAAAACAGGTCTTCGGTCAGGTCTCCATTGACATGATTGCAGGTCCCAGCGAGATTCTCATCGTAGCCGACGGAAAATCCAACCCCCGGCACGTGGCGGCAGATCTTTTGTCCCAGGCAGAACACGATAAATTGGCGTCTGCCGTGTTAGTAACCGATTCCGAAGCCTTGGCTTTGGCGGTACAAAAAGAACTGGAAGTACAGATCCCCCTGCTGGAACGTTGGGAAATCGCCCGGACGTCCATCGACAAAAACGGCAAAATCATCGTGGCTCCCGATCTTTCCGTCGCGGTGGATATTTCCAACGAAATTGCACCGGAACATCTGGAACTGTGCGTAGACAACCCCTTTGATTGGCTGGATAAGATTCGCCATGCCGGTTCGATTTTTATGGGTCGTAACTGCCCCGAAGCCTTGGGAGACTATTTTGCGGGCCCCAACCACACGCTGCCCACCAGCGGAACGGCGAAATTTTCCAACCCCCTTTCCGTGGACGATTTTGTCAAGAAAACCCAATATACCTATTATACCAAGGACGCGTTGAAACAAGTGGCGGAAAAGGTCGCCTATTTTGCAGAACAAGAGGGATTGACCGCCCACGCCAAGAGTGCCGTCGTCCGTTTAGAGGATGAAACATGAGCCGCTTTCTTGTAGAAAAGCAGAAAAACCTGATCCCCTACACTCCTGGGGAACAGCCGAAAATTTTGAATTTAATTAAACTGAATACCAACGAATCCCCCTATCCTCCCTCACCGGAAACAGTTGCGGCAGCGGAAGAAGAAGCCAAACGTTTGCATCTTTACCCCGACCCCACCTGTTCTGCGTTGTGCAAAGCCTTTGCCGACCGGTGGCAGGTAGATCCGGAGGAAGTGATTGCCGTCAACGGCTCCGACGAGATTCTCAACTTTGCCTTTATGGCGTTTTGCGACGAATCCCGCCCCGCCGTTTTCCCCGACATCACCTATGGATTTTATCCCGTATTTGCCGACCTGAATCACGTTCCCTATCAAGAAATTCCCTTGGAGGAGGATTTATCGGTAAACCCCGAACATTACATGGGCATTGGAAAGAACATTTTCATTGCAAACCCCAACGCCCCCACGGGAATTGCTTTATCCGTGGACGTAATCGAAAAAATCGTCGCGTCCAACCCCAACAATCTGGTGGTCATCGACGAAGCCTACGTGGATTTTGGCGGAGAGAGTTGTATTCCCTTGATTCATAAATACGATAATCTGCTGGTTACCCAAACCTTTTCCAAATCCCGGTCCATGGCGGGAGCAAGGTTGGGGTTCGGAATCGGTTGCAAAGACCTGATTCGGGATTTGAACACGCTTCGCTATTCCACCAATCCCTACAACATCAACCGCATGACCATGGCGGCAGGAATCGCAACCCTGCAAACCGACCACGTTACCCTGAAAAATTGCAAAAGCATTATCAAAACCCGGGAAAACACCGTCAAGGCTTTGCTGGAATTGGGCTTTGAAACCACCGATTCCACGGCGAATTTTATCTTTGCAAAGCACCCAAAATTGGACGGAAAAGAATTGTATTTGAAACTGAAAGACCGGGGTATTTTGGTTCGCCACTTCGACAAAGAACGGATCGGTCAATACAACCGTATCACCGTGGGAACCGACGAACAAATGAACATATTGATCAATACCATCAAAGAATTTTTGGAGGTTTAACATGAGAAACGCCACCGTACGCCGTGCAACGGCGGAAACCGACATCACCTTATCCCTGGCACTGGACGGAACCGGGATGACCGACATCAACACCGGTTGCGGATTTTTAGATCATATGCTGACGCTGTTTGCCCGTCACGGCAGACTGGACCTTTCCGTTACCTGTAAAGGCGACACCGACGTGGACGACCACCACACGGTAGAAGACATCGGAATCTGCCTGGGACAAGCCTTTGCGGAAGCCTTGGGGGAAAAACGGGGCATTAACCGTTACGGCTCCATGATTCTTCCCATGGACGAAGCTTTGATCGCCGCCGCCGTAGACCTGTCGGGCAGAAGTTATCTCGGCTTTGACCTTGCCATTCCCACGGAAAAAGTGGGAACCTTTGATACGGAACTGGTCAAAGAATTTTTCCTGGCGTTTTCCCGTCAAGCCGCCTGTACCCTGCACTTCAAACAGCTGGCGGGGGAAAATTCTCACCACATCATTGAAGGCACGTTCAAGGCGTTTGGCCGCATTTTGAAAGACGCGGTAAAAGTCGACCCCGACACCGCCGACGAAATTCCATCCACGAAGGGAGTTCTTTGATGATTGCCATCGTTGATTACGGTGTGGGCAACCTGTTTTCGCTGAAAAGTTCTCTGATTTCCGTAGGGGCAGACGTGGTCGTGACCAAGGATGCGGAGGTTTTGGAACAATCCGACCGCATTATTCTTCCGGGGGTGGGAGCCTTCGGAGACGCAGCAAGAAAACTGCGGGAATCCGGGCTTTTTGAGGTAGTCATCCACCAAGCCAATGCCGGAAAACCCTTGATGGGAATTTGCCTTGGAATGCAATTATTGCTGGAAAAAGGCTATGAATACGGAGAACACGACGGACTGGGCTTGATTCCCGGCTCGATTCGGTTCATCGGAGAGGTTATTGATGAAACCCTGAAAATTCCTCACATCGGCTGGAATGCTCTGCATTTTCCCGAAAAAAAGCACCCGGTCTTCCGGGATATTAACGAGGGCGACCACGTGTATTTCGTCCATTCCTATCACGGAACCGAATGCAGTAAAAACGTTGCGGCAACCACCGAATACGGCGGCATTTTGACGGCGGCGGTGGCAAAAGACAATATTGTCGGCTGCCAATTCCACCCGGAAAAAAGCGGCAGCGTGGGGCTGAAAATCCTCAAAAACTTCTGTGAACTGTAAGGAGTTTGTTATGAAGCAGAAAAAAGAGAAACGCTTTCTTATAAAAAAGGAAAACGGCGGAACGTTCCTTTTTGTTGACAAAAAAACAGGCGTAAATTACCTTTACGTGCAAACCGGTTATTCCGGCGGACTGACCGTTTTGGTCGATGCCCTGGGAAATCCCATCGTCACGCCCATTACCGAAGAATAAGGAGCAAACCATGTTTTTATTCCCTGCCATTGACCTATACGAAGGCAAAGCCGTCCGCCTCCTGCGAGGCGATTACAATCAAATGACGGTTTACAGCAACAACCCCGCCGAAATTGCTCACAAATTTGAACAAGCCGGAGCTTCTCATATCCATTTAGTGGATCTGGAAGGAGCGAAAACCGGGCAGACTCCCAATTTGGAAACCATCAAGGACATTCTTTCCAAGACCCACCTGTTTGCAGAAGTGGGGGGCGGAATCCGCACCATGGAAGTCATCGACCGCTATCTGTCCGCGGGAGTGAACCGTGTGATTTTGGGAACGGCGGCGGTTACCGAAGAAGGGTTCGTACAACAAGCCGTTGCAAAATACGGCGATAAAATTGCCGTAGGCGTTGATATCAAAGACGGCTGCGTTGCCATCAAAGGTTGGACGGAATCCTCGGGGATTGATGCCTTTGCCTTCTGTGAACAGATGCAAAAAATCGACGTTTCCACCTTGATCTGCACCGATATTTCCAAAGACGGTATGATGCAAGGCACCAACCGGGAACTGTATCAAACCCTATCGAAAACCTTTTCTATGAATATTATCGCTTCCGGCGGCGTTTCTTCGTTGGACGACGTAAAAGCCCTGAACGATCTGGGGCTATACGGTGCCATCATCGGAAAAGCCTACTATACCGGAGCCATCGACTTAAAGGAGGCAATCGCCTTACTATGATCACCAAACGTATTATCCCCTGCCTGGACGTAAAAAACGGCAGAGTGGTCAAGGGCGTGAATTTCCTTGGTCTTGCAGACGTTTCTTCCCCCGTGTCCCTGGCAAAGTATTACAGCGACTGCGGTGCGGACGAACTGGTTTTTTACGATATTACCGCATCTTCCGAGGGTCGGGCGTTGTTTACCGATATTTTGACGGAAGTTGCAAGTACCATTTTTATTCCCCTCACCGTGGGCGGCGGCATCAACACCTTGGAGGATTTTGACCGGGTGTTAAAATGCGGTGCCGACAAGGTCAGTGTTAACTCCGGAGCCATTCGCAACCCCCAATTGATCGGTCAAGCGGCAAAACGGTACGGCGACCAATGCGTAGTTCTGTCGGTAGACGTAAAGCGGGTGGACGGCGTTTTCCGGGTCTTTGCCAAAGGGGGCAGAGAAAACACCGGCATGGAAGCCATCGAATGGATCAAACGGGGGGTTGACGCGGGTGCCGGAGAAGTGGTTGTCAACTCCATCGACACCGACGGAGTGAAAAACGGCTTTGACATCGAAATGTTACAAGCGGTTTCCGACGCGGTCAACGTACCCATCATCGCTTCCGGGGGTGCGGGAGGAATCGACCATTTTACCCGGTTGTTCCGTGCCATTCCCACCATCGACGCCGGTTTGGCAGCTTCCATTTTCCATTTTGGAGAAGTCACCATTCCCGACTTAAAAGAAGAATTATACAAACAGGGCATTCCTGTAAGGAGATAACCAATGATTGATATCAACGAATTGAAATTTGACGAAAAGGGCTTGATTCCCGCCATTGTGGTGGACGCCAAGACCAAAGACGTGCTGACTTTGGCATATATGAACAAAGAAAGCCTTCAAATCAGCATGAAAGAAGGAAAAACCTGTTTCTGGTCCCGCTCCCGGAACGAACTGTGGAGAAAGGGAGAAACCTCGGGAAACTATCAACACATCGTTTCCATCACCGCCGATTGCGACAAAGACGCCTTGACGGTTTTGGTGGAAAAAGACGGTCCCGCCTGCCATTTGGGAGAAGAATCCTGCTTCCACAACCCCGTCTACGAAAGCGACGAGAGACAAGCCTTCTCTCTGCAATCTTTGATGACCTTAATCGAAGGAAGAAAGACCGACAAAAAAGAAGGATCCTACACCACCTATCTCTTTGAAAAGGGCATCGATAAGATTCTGAAAAAAGTCGGGGAAGAATGCACCGAAGTCATCATCGCCGGGAAAGCCGACGACAAAAAGGAAACCATCTATGAAATCGCCGACCTGACCTATCACGTCATGGTCATGATGATCGAAATGGGCATTTCCCTGGAAGATATCCACGACGAATTGGCATCTCGCCACGTCATCGACAAAAAAGTCAAGCAAGAAAAAATGGTGTGATAACCTTGAAAAGTTCGGCACATATAAATGTACCGAACTTTTTTGCCAAAAATAAACCACTCCGCCCAAGAAATTGGGCGGAGTTTTTATGGTATTCTTTGTTTTTCTTGTTAGCTGCTTCAAAAAAAATAATGTTTGTTTTATACCGATTCGGTTTGAAAAATCGAGTCGGAGAGGGCAAACAGTTTCATTGCATTTTTGTAGAAAATCTGTTCCCGTTCCTCGTCGGTGAGATTCAGGGCGAGGAAATGGTCGATTTCTTCCACGGGGGACCACATTGGGTAGTCGGTGCCGTACAAAACCCGAGAAACGCCGTATTTATGAACCAGATCCGCAGCAATTTCCGGGTGCTTCATAAAGGGCAGGCTGGAAGAACAGTCTACGTACAGGTTCTCGTATTTTGCCATTTTTTCCGTGGCTTCTTCCCAGATGGACCAGCCGCCGAAATGGGCACCGATGACCGTTAGCCGAGGAAATTGTTCCAGCACGGGAACCAAACGATTGGGGTTGGAATAATCGTACCGATAGTCCCCCGTGTGCATCAACACCGGCAAGCCCGCTTCTTGACAACAGGCGTACATTTCCAGAAAACCGGGATGGTCCAAAGGACGGGCTTGAATATCCGGATGGATTTTAATTCCCTTTAATCCAAGTTCCTGCAAATGGGCAATCTCCCCGGGAATGTCATCGCATTCCGGGTGCATGGTTCCAAGTCCCGTCAGCCAGCCGTCGGAGGCTTGCACCGATGCGGCAATAAATTCGTTGATGGAACGCACCTGCTTGGGGGTGGTTGCCACCGATTGCACGATAAAGTGATCGGTTCCGGCTTTTTTTCCAACTTCCAAAAGTTCCGCCACCGTTCCTTGGGAACAACGGGCGGTAGTGCCGTAAAAGGCATCGGTTCCGGCAACTGCCCGGGCGGCGATTTTTTCGGGATAAATATGACAATGGGCGTCAATGACAAAGCTTCCGTTTACCATTTTGTCAATCCTTTTTCAAACCCAACTTTTCTACCGCTTCTTCTCTCATCTTGTATTTCAAGATTTTCCCGGCGGCGTTCATGGGGAAGTTGTCCACAAAGTCCACGTACCGGGGGACCTTATGCCGTGCCATGTTAGCGTTGATGTACGCTTTCATTTCGTCGGCGGTCATGGTTTCACCCTCTTTGAGAATGATGCACGCCATGATTTCTTCCCCGTACTGCTTATCGGGAACCCCGATAACCTGTACGTCCCGGACTTTGGGATGGGTGTAGATAAATTCTTCAATTTCTTTGGGGTAGATATTTTCCCCGCCGCGAATGATCATATCCTTCAAGCGGCCGGTAATATTGTAGTTCCCTTCGGGGGTACGGCAAGCCAGGTCTCCGGTGTGCAGCCAACCGTCTTTGTCGATGGCGGCAGCAGTCGCCTTGGGCATCTTGTAATACCCTTTCATGATATTATAACCACGGGCGACAAATTCACCGTTGACACCGTCGGGACAATCTTCTCCCGTTTCGGGGTCGATAATTTTACATTCCACGTTGGCAAAAGCGGAACCTACCGTTTCGGTACGGACGGTGAGAGAATCGTAATAGCTGGACATGGTGCAGCCGGGAGAAGCCTCGGTCTGACCGTAAACGGAAACGATTTCTCGCATGTTCATGTTGTCGGGCTGGGTTGCCTGCTTCATCAAATCTGCAGGACAGTTTGCCCCCGCCATAATACCGATTCGCATATAAGAAAAGTCGGTTTTCTTAAAGTCTTCGTGTTGCATCATGGCAATAAACATGGTGGGAACGCCGTTAAAGGCGGTAATGTGTTCGTTATGAACGCAAGCCAACGCGGGCTTGGGAGAGAAATAGGGCAAGGGATACATGGTCGTTCCGTGGGTCATGGACGCGGTCATAGACAGAACCATGCCGAAACAATGGAACATGGGCACCTGGATCATCATACGGTCGGCGGTGGAAAGATCCATGTGGTCGCCGATATATTTCCCGTTGTTGACCACATTATAGTGGGTCAGCATAACGCCTTTGGGGAATCCGGTGGTACCTGACGTATATTGCATATTGCACACGTCGTCTTTATCCACCAACGCCGCCATGCGGTAAACTTCTTCTACGGGAGTTTGGTTTGCCCGGGCGATGGCGTCGTCCCAGGTCATGCAACCTTTTTGCTTGAATCCTACGGTAATGACGTTGCGGAGGAAAGGCAGTCTCCGGGCGTGGAGAGAATCTCCGGATTTCATTCCTTCCAATTCAGGGCAAAGTTGACCGATGATCTGACCGTAGTGATTATCTTTCCCACCTTCGGTCAAAATCAGGGTGTGGGTATCGGATTGACGGAGCAAATATTCCACTTCCGCAATCTTATAGGCGGTGTTGACGGTCACCAAAACCGCACCGATCTTTACCGTTGCCCAGAACGCAATATACCATTGAGGTACGTTGGAACACCAAACTGCCACGTGATGTCCGGCACGGACCCCCATGGAGATCAGAGAACGGGCAAAAGTATCCACGTCGTCCCGAAACTCGCTGTACGTACGGGTATAATCCAAAGTCGTATATTTGAAAGCGTACTGATCGGGGAATTCTTCCACTATGCGATCCAACACTTCAGAGAAGGTCAAATCGATAAGAAGATCCTTTTTCCAAATAAACTTCCCCGTACGGGCCCGGTTGTAATACAGGGTCTTTTCGTTGCGGGAAGTATCGTTGTACTGCTTCATGTAGTTGACGAATTGGGTAAAGATAATTTCCATATCGTCCAGTTCGGGGAACCATTTGGGATCCCAAACAAGAGAAATAAAACCGTCGTAGTTGACCGAACGAAGTGCCAACATCATTTCCGCCACGGGAAGTTCCCCTTCCCCGGCAAGACGATAATCGATGCCGGATTCGGTCATCACCCCGTCGCTAATCTGTACGTGCTTCAGATATGCACCCAAATTTTGAATAATTTCTTCGGCGGATTCCCCTCCGTTGAAATAAGACGCGGAAAGATTCCACAATGCGGCAAGATGGTCACTTGCAAACCGATTGAGCATTTCCCGAAGAACCGAAGTCTTGGCAAAAATGCCGGAGGTTTCCAACAAAAGCGTGATATTCTTTTCTTCTGCTTCCGGAAGAACCGCTTCAATGCGGCGGGCGATGGAATCCAGGGTCTTTTCGTCAGAGGCAAGTGCCTTCAGACGAATGTTGGGAATGTGAAGATTTCCCGCAATAACCAGGCAACGGCGAATCTCATCCAACGTTTCTGCTTCTTTGGAATCGTCGGAAAGATCGCACAACGTATCAATACAGGGAATCTGCAGTTTCTTTTCATACAACCGACGCATAGTTGCGGCAGCGGCATAATCGTGGAACGCCCCGTCCCGATCGGTAAAGAGGCGGTTGTTGATATTGTGAAGTTCGATCCCCCCAAAGGACAAATCCGCGGCAATATCGCAAAATTCTTCAAAGGTATTTTCATGCCACCCGCGGGTGGAAAAGGATAATTTCATACTTACGCCTCCTCGTAAACGATTTTGTTAACGGCGTTAATATATGCCCGAATGCTGGCACCCATAATGTCGGTGGAAATTCCGTTGCCGGAGTACAGTTTTCCGTTGGAACGAAGTTTTACCAACGCAGAACCCATGGCTTCTTTCCCCTCGGTGACCGACTGAATTTGGAAATCGTCCAATTCATAGTGATGCCCGATAATCTGCTCAATGGCTTTGAATGCGGCGTCCACGGGACCGTCTCCGATACAAATACCGGGGATTTCTTTTCCCTCCCGTTCCAAGGTTACCTGGGCGGTGGAAGAAATAATATTTCCGTTGTTGATCACATAGCATTTCAGTTTATATGCGGAAGGAACCTGCAGAGCAACGCTGGCAACGATGGCGTCCAATTCTTTGGCCCCCACAGTTTTCCGGTCGGCGACCCGTAAAAATTCTTCGTAAACCTTGCTATTGTCTTCTTCGGACAGGTCATATCCCAATTTTGCAACGGCGTTGGAAACGGCAGACTGATCGTCGCTCTTATCCAAGCGAATGGACTCGTCGGCGGCAGAAGAAACGGGAATGGCAGCCCGATCGCTCTTGGAATTTCCGGCAATCCAACGAATCTGATTGATTCCCCGGTGCAATTCCGTGACGCGAACCGAAGTGGAAAAACCATAGGTGTTTCCGCAATTTTTCACGATATCGGCAAAGGTTTCCAGAGATACGCCGGAACCTTCCACGCAGGTTTTTACACAATCCACCCCGGCACGTACCGCCAAAATGGCAGAGGCACAGGCAAGACCGTTTTTATCGTCACAATAAACGCTGACAGGAACAGAAACGTTTGCTTTGACGGAAGCGGCAAAAGAGGCGAAGTCATCAGGCATTTTTTCTGCCGCATTGTCGCAAAGACCGATCCCGGTTGCCCCGGCGGAGATTGCAGTCTGAATCGCCTGATTCAAAAAGTCCGCTTCGGCACGGGTGGCGTCTACGGCACAAAATTCTACGTCAGCACAGGATTCTTTTGCGGCGGCAACGGTAGAAGAAATAAATTCCAGCATTTTGGGAGGCTTTTTGTGGCTCAAATATTCCATGCCCACGGGAGAAACGGGGACTTCCACCCGAATCCGAGGATGAGCCGCACCTGCCAAAGCTTCCAGAGCGTTGGCAAGGCTATGGGGTTCTACACCTACGGAAAGGGACAGAATGGAATTTTTAACAAAAGAAGTTAGCGTACGAACAAGTAGAATATCGGTTTTGCCGTTTTGAATACGGGGAAGCTCGATGACGTCTACCTTCAGCCGTTCCAGCTGACGGGCGATCTCGATCTTTTCTTTGAAGGTGTACCCACTACCTTCTTTACAGAGTGTGGTGTCAGAAATGACAATGTGTTTCATGGGGTTTTCTCCTTTGTTTTTCTTACTTGTTCGTATATTTTTTTTGTTGTTTTTTAAAAATAAGTATAAAGTCCCGGGGTCGGCATACACCGACTCCGGGACAAAAGCATTCCATCAATTTAATTGATTAGGCAATAGGACAAGTCCAACCGAAGGAATCTTCAATCTTGCCCCACTGAATGCCGGTCAGGGTGTCGTAAAGGTGTTGAGTGACGGTGCCAATCTGTCCGTCGTTGATAATATATTTGGTATCTTTGTAGCACAATTCCCCAATGGGAGAAATGACGGCGGCGGTGCCGCAGCCCCAAGCTTCTTCCAGAGTACCGTTGGCTAGAGCTTCTGCCAACTCGTCAATGCTTAATAGTCGTTCGCTAACCTTATAGCCTTCTTTCCGAAGAACTTCCAGGCAGGATTTCCGGGTAATACCGGGTAGGATAGAACCGGAAAGCATGGGCGTGACGATTTCGCCGGCAATTTTGAACATAACGTTCATAGCACCGACTTCTTCAATATATTTGCGTTCCACACCATCCAGCCAAAGAACCTGGGAATATCCCTTCTTCTCTGCCCGTTCGCCGGCACGATTACTGGCGGCGTAGTTCCCGCCGCATTTTGCATATCCGGTACCCCCGCGAACCGCACGGACATCTTCATCTTCAATCATGATGCGGACGGGGTTGATGCCTTCTTTGTAATAACTTCCCACGGGAGAAGCGATGATCACAAAGGTAGCGTTATGAACCGCATGAACTCCCAAAGTTTCATCGTTACCAAACAGGTAAGGACGGAGATACAGGGAAGTTCCGGGAGCGGAGGGAGTCCAGTCCTGTTCCACTTCCACGAAGGTTTTCAGAGCCTGAAAAGCGTCTTCTTCGGGAATTTGAGGCAGGCAAAGACGTTCCGCAGAAGAGTTCAAACGGCGGATATTTTCCATGGGACGGAATAACTGAACCGTTCCGTCTGCCCGGCGATAAGCCTTCAGCCCTTCGAAAATTTCGGAGCCGTAGTGAAGCACGGTAGATGCAGGATGCAAGGACAGATTCCCAAAGGGAACGATGCGGGCGTTGTACCAGCCCTGTTCCCGGGAATAGTCCATCATAAACATATGATCGGAGAAAAACTTACCGAAGCCAAGGGTGGAAGCTTCCGGCTTTTCCTTGGGGGTGGTAGTTTTAGTGATGGAAATGTTCAACATAACAAGTTCCTTTCGAGAATCAACTCAATAATCGGCACCCAATTTCATGGCACCCAGGTTTACGTCCAGCATATCGGCACGTTTTGCGGAAATTACTTTGCCCAAAGCGGCACGAAGGCTGGTTTCATCAAATTCGTTGAGAACTTTCAGAATCTTCCCTACCAGAATCATGTTGGCAAGGGTGGGGGTTCCGTTATCACTTGCCATCTGCGTGGCGGGAACGGGATAGACGGTAACGTCGGTACGTTTTACATCCCGAGAAACCAGGGTGGAATCCACGAAAATGATCCCGCCGGGAGCAACGGTTTGCTCGTACTTATCCAGAGAAGGCAGATTCATGGCAACCAACACGTCGGGACGGGATACGATGGGAGATCCCACCGATTCATCCCCAACGATAACGCCGCAAGAAGCGGTGCCGCCCCGCATTTCGGGACCGTAAGAAGGAAGCCAGCTAACGTTTTTGCCGTCCATCAGACCTTTGTAGGCGATGAATTTCCCGGCAAACAAGAGCCCCTGTCCGCCAAAACCGGAGAACAAAAATTGTTTCGTGCTCATTTCGTCTCCTCCTTTGCGGCAGATCTGTCTTTATACACACCCAAGGGGTAGTAAGGAATCATCTTTTCATCAATCCATTCCAAGGCCTTTTTCGGCGTCATGCCCCAGTTGGTGGGACAGGTGGAAAGAACTTCTACCAAAGAGAAGCCCTTGCCGTCGATCTGATTTTGGAACGCCTTTTTAATGGCGGCTTTGGCGGTTTTGATATTCTTAACGCTGTTGACGGTAACGCGGGTCAGATATTCGGGACCATCCAATTCGGAAAGCAGTTCACAAACCTTGATGGGGAACCCGCAATGGTTGGTATCTCTACCGTAGGGAGAGGTCTGAGTGACCTGTCCGGGGAGAGATGTGGGAGCCATTTGTCCGCCGGTCATACCGTAAATGGCATTATTGATGAAGATAATGGTGATATTTTCGTTCCGGGCAGCAGCATGAACCGTTTCTGCCATCCCGATAGAAGCCAAGTCTCCGTCCCCTTGATAGGTGAAGACCACGTGATTTTCCGGATCGGCACGTTTTACGCCGGTAGCAACGGCGGGAGCACGGCCGTGTGCGGCTTCGATCATATCACAGTTGAAATAATTGTACGCCATAACGGAGCAGCCAACGGGGGCAACACCGATAGTTTTACCTTCAATACCCAGTTCGTCGATGACTTCGGCAACCAGACGGTGCACGATCCCGTGAGTACAGCCGGGGCAGTAATGCATGGGGGCATCGGTCAAAGCATGGGGTTTATCAAATACGACCATTAGTTGGCACCTCCGATCTTTTTCGCAGTAGCACGAATGGATTCAAGCACCTGTTCGGGAGAGGGAATCATACCGCCTACCCGGTTGCACAGGGATACGGGAACTTTGCATTCGGTGGCAAGACGAACGTCTTCGATCATCTGTCCCATGGACAGTTCTACGGAGATCATCGCCTGAACCTGATCTGCAGCTTTCTTGAAAGGAACCACGGGGAAGGGCCACAGGGTGATGGGGCGGATCATGCCCACCTTAATGCCTTCTTTCCGGGCTTCGTCGATGGCGTTTTTGGAAACACGGGCAGCAATCCCGAAAGCGGCAATGCAGATTTCCGCATCGTCCATCAGGTATTCTTCATACATCACTTCGTTTTCTTCAATGGTCTTGTAACGATCAAAGCGTTCGAAGTTGGTTTGTTCCAAAGCGGCGGGATCCAGGAACAGGGAGTTTACGATGTTGTGAACCCGTTCTAACTTCGTACCGGTGGTAGCCCAAGGCTTTTCAACAGCGGCACCCACTTTCAATTCATCCAAAGCAACGGGTTCCATCATCTGTCCCATCGTACCGTCGGCAAGGATCATGGTGGTCATGCGGTATTTATCCGCAAGATCAAAGCCTTTCACCGTCAGTTCTGCCATTTCCTGAATGGAAGCGGGGGCAAGAACGATCATTTTGAAATCCCCATGCCCACCGGCACGGGTTGCCTGGAAATAGTCCGATTGACTGGGCTGAATGCCGCCAAGACCGGGACCTCCACGCTGTACGTTAACTACCAATGCGGGAAGATCTGCCCCGGCAAGGTAAGAAAGACCTTCGCCTTTCAGGGCAATTCCCGGGCTGGAGGAAGAAGTCATAACACGTTTGCCGGTGGAAGCAACGCCGTAGACCATGTTAATTGCGGCGATTTCACTTTCCGCCTGCAGGAAGCAACCGCCGATCTTGGGCATACGCTTTGCCATATAAGCGGCGACTTCGGTTTGAGGGGTGATAGGATAGCCGAAATAATGACGGCATCCGGCAATGATGGCGGCTTCTGCAATCGCCTCGTTGCCTTTCATCAAAACTTTATCAGACACAACACTCACTCACCTTTCCACTTTGATAACACAATCGGGACACATGGTGGCACAGAAGGCACAGCCGATACAAGCAGCCTCGTCGGTGATGACGGCGGGGTGGTGTCCTTTTTTGTTGATTTGATCCGGAGCTAACTGCAACAGTTTTTTGGGGCAGGCGTCTACGCACAGTCCGCAACCTTTGCAGGAGTCGGTCTTAAAAGTTAATTTTGCCATAAGTACATCTCCGTTCCGTTAGGGTTTTCCGGATTTTTCCGGTGTTATAATTTTTTCTGAAGTTCCAAGGGGAACAGGTTTTCTATTTTTCCTTGCAATTTAGGAAATAATTCGACAGAAGCGGTGGTCATAACCACAGGAATTTCCATCAAATTTGAAAC
>JAZRUJ010000085.1:0-5692 GCA_045652445.1 Eubacteriales bacterium
CAATGGCGGTGACAAAAAGAAGAACTTTGCTCAGTTTTTTATTCCCCGTATGGGATTCCGGCTCGGAACCGATCATTTTATGCAAGTGGGGAACCAATTTGTCAATGAGATTCAAGCAAAGAGCCCCGGCAAAAATTCCCACCACCGTAACGATTAGACCATAGGACCCGCCGTATTCCACCGAAGGAAGGATCAACCCCAATACCGCCGCCGCAAGCATGACTCCCGCGGCAAAAGACAGGACGATATCGCTGAATTTGTGGGACATTTTTCGAAACACAAATCCAATCACCGCCCCCACGGCAGTGGCACCCCCAACCCCGAGGGCCGTCAAAAGAACCATATCCATACAATCTCTCCTTATAAAATTACGGGAACAAATTGATCGGCTTCCACCCGATCTTTTGTAACGGTACAATCCACCGCCAATACCCGAACTCCTTCTGCCGCCGCAAAACGAAGGGCATCTCCAAAGGCCTTGTGGGTAGCATCGTTGGGATAAAGGGCGGCGATCTCTTTCATCTGAATCACAAAAAGCACGTAGGCTTCGTAGCCGTCCTTCAAACTTTCGGTCAATTCCCGCAAGTGTTTTACACCCCGTTCGGTGGGTGCATCGGGAAAACGGGCAATGCCGTCGTGTTCCAACGTAACCCCCTTGACCTCCACAAAGGCTTTTTTCTCGCCGTCCCGAACAAAAAAGTCAAAGCGGGAGTTTCCGTAACAAACTTCCCGAACAACTTCGGCCTGAGAAGAGAACAACCGTCCCTTTTTCAGCCATTCGGAGGCAATTTCGTTGGCGGCTTGGGAATCCATGTTCACCATGAGAGGGGATTTGCCGGGACGGATTTTTTCCACCGTCACCAAATCGTACTTGGTTTTTCGATTCGGATTGTCCGATTTTTCCAACCAAACCGTCACCCCGGGAATCAGCAATTCTTTGCATCGGCCCGTGTTTTTTACGTGGACGGTTTCTTCTTTTTCGTCCAATTCCACGTGGGCAACAAAGCGGTTGTCCCGACGCAAAAATCGGGCGGCGACAATGTTATTATACTTCATTTTTCATACCGTGTTGGATTAAATCTTTCAAAAGTGCTTTGCAGCCCCGCAAAATATCGCCGTACGCCACGTCAAACTGCCGAGAAAACCAGGGATCCGCCACGTCTCCACCTCCGACGTAATCCAACAGTTTGCGGACTTTTCCTTGCGGATCTGCAGGGAAAATACGGAAAACATTGCGAAGGTTGTTCTCGTCCATAACGAGGAACAGATCGTATTTCTCATAGTCGGATTTTTGCAGTTGCACCGCCCGTTTCCCCTCACAGGAAAGGCCGTGCTTTGCCAATTCTTCTCGGGCGGGAGGATAAACGGGATTGCCGATCCCATTCCAAATTTCTTCCGTGGACGTAGCGGAAGAAGCGACGGCAATCCGGTCTTGCAGTCCGGCTTTTTGAACCAGGTCCCGGAAAATAAATTCCGCCATGGGACTGCGGCAGATATTGCCGTGACAAACAAACATAATTCTCATATTTTTATACCGTTTCGGTATATTCCGGTAATTTCACCGTCGTATACCCATGGTTTACGGCTGGAAGGAAGATTTTGATCAGATCGTCCGTAGAAAGACGGATCGAAGAGGTGTTCACACAGGGGTGGCACCCCACCAAATCTCCCTTCAGAACGTCTTCGTCGATGAGAAGCCGCACCCGATTTTCGGAATCGTTCATCAACCCCATCACACTGACGGCTCCGGGGGTAATATCCAGATACCGTTCCATATCTTCCGCAGAGGCAAAGGAGAGGCGGGAAGAACCGATCTGGGCAGACAAGTCTTTGGTTTTGAAGGGCTTGTCCCCGGGGATCATCAGAAGATAAAAGTCGGTTTTCTGCCGATTGCACAAGAACAGATTTTTGCAGGTGGGGGCATCTAATACCTTATCTATTTCCCCACAAATTTCCATGGTCATGGCGGGTTGATGATCCACCCGCTGATAGGAAATTTTCAGCGAATCCAACAGATCGTAGGTGCGAATTTCTTTTTCCAAACGCCCTTCGTCGGTCTCAGGACGCCCCTGAACGAGAATCATAATAACACTTCCTTATCAATGATACTTCCATTATAGCATATTGTGGAGAAAATTGCAAGTAAAATCCGAAAAAACCTTCGCTGAAACAGGAAAAATCCGACGAATTGCCGTCGGATTTTCTTGTCGTTATTCTCGGTTGTGTTCTTCTTCCAAAAGGCGGTACGCCACTTTGCCCACCGCGGTTTTGGGAAGATCGGTGCGAAATTCAATCTGTTTGGGAAGGGCGTATTTTGCGATATATTTCCCACAACGCTCCAACAAAATTTTTTCGGTGGTTTCATCCGCGGGAATGCCCTCTTTTAACACAACGAAGGCTTTCACCCGCTGCCCGCGAATGGGATCGGGAACCCCAATCACGCAGGAAATCTGCACTTCCTCCATGCCATCCAGAACGTTTTCGATGCGGGAAGGATAAATGTTGTAACCGTTAGAAACAATCACCCGTTTGATCCGTTGACAGAAGTACACAAAGCCGTCTTCGTCCATCTTGCCCAGGTCCCCCGTATGAACCCAAAGTTTTCCGTCCGCGTGGTGCTGCAAGACAGCGGCGGTTTCTTCGGGACGGTTCAGATATCCCAGCATTACCGTGGGGCCGGAAAGACAAATTTCCCCCAACTCGCCCACGGGGACCTCTTCTTGGCTTTCGGGACGGACAATTTTATAATAGGTATCGGGGAAAGGAATGCCGATGGACCCTTCCCGGTAATAATTTTCGGGGGTCAGGCAGGAAGCGGTAACACATTCGGTGGTGCCGTATCCCTCCCGGACGGTGACGGTGACTCCGTGATCGGACAAGAATTGATCTAACCGCTTTTTCAATTCCACCGACAACGTATCCCCTCCGCTGAAAACACCTTTCAGCGACGAAAGATTGGCATTTTTCATGGAATCTTCCCGCAAAAGTGCCTCATAAAGAGAGGGAACGCCGGCAATAAAGTTGCACTTCTTTTTCTTCAAAAGTTTTCCATAACTCTTTACGGTAAACCGGGGCACCAACAGGCACCGTCCCCCGTTAAAAAGCATGGAATGAATGGAAATTCCAAGGCCGAATCCGTGAAACACCGGCATGACCGCCAGCATTTTGTCCCCCGGTCGGAACATGGGATTGGTGGCAACAATCTGTTGTGCCAAAGCGTTAAAATTGCCGTTGGAAAGAAGCACGCCTTTGGTGGTTCCCGTGGTTCCGCCACTGTATAAGATCACGGCTGGATCGTCCGTTTTTCCTTGATGCTCCTGGATTTTTTCAATTTTATTTGCTCGGCTCAAAAAATCCTTCCACAAAAGAACGGAAGGGTCTTTGGGTAATTTACAGGCTTTGTTTCGTTGGGTGAGACGGTACCCGATTTTTGCAGGAAAAGGCAACTCGTCCGCAACGGAAGTAACAATTAATCTTTTGAGGGGTACGGTTTTACAAACCGCGGCAAATTTACCGTAGAATTGATCCAACGTAACGGCAATTTTACTGTCCGATTCCCGCAAGAAAAATTCAATTTCTTTTTCCCCGGACAGGGGATGCACCATGTTTGATACCGCTCCCAAAAGATTGACCGCATAGAGCAAGACCACCGCCTGGGGACAGTTTGGAAGACAAATCGTTACCCGGTCGCCGGGCAATACCCCCAAGGAAAACAGGGACTTTGCACCTTGTTCTACGTTGCTCCAAAACCGTTGGTACGACGTGGATTTCCCCATAAAATCATAAGCGATCTGCCGGGGGAATTCTTTTGCGGCGGAGCGAACCGCCTGCCACATGGTTCCATCTACGTAAGATAGGGTGGAAGGAACAGAATAATCAGCCATACGTAACCTCAATTTTGCACTTTGCATTTTGCATTCTTTTATCAGTATACCATGTTTCCCCAAAAGGGTCAAGGCAATTCACAGTTTTTTAATATTCCAAGCCTCGTCTTTTTCTGTCAAAAAAAGTTTACTCTTGTCCTATTGACATCAGGGGTTCATTATGATATAATATATAAAGAATTTAATAGAACAATCTTTAAGACGATACGAGAGATCGGCAAGATGGGTTCCTTTTCCGGACGGTAACAATGACCGTCGGTCACGTCTGCCGTACTCGGGCAGATTTTTTTATATATGGAGGACGTTATGAATCGGAAGCAAACCCTTGCAATGAATACACAATATCTGCCGAAGACTTCTTCGGAACAGAATTTGTTTTCCGTTCTTTCTTCCATTGACAACGACAAATATACTGTTTTTCCCGGCTTTTGCGATGTGCACGTTCATTTTCGCGAGCCGGGTTTTTCGTATAAAGAAGACATGGCTTCCGGATCTATGGCGGCGGCGAAGGGCGGATATACTGCCGTTTGCACCATGCCGAACCTGAACCCGGTTCCCGACTCGAAAGAGCATTTGGCGTTGCAGTTGGACGCGATCCGGCAAAAAGCGGTGATTCCCGTCTATCCCTACGGGGCGATCACCGTAGGAGAACTGGGAAACACCCTGGCAGATCTGGAGGGTATGGCACCGAAGGTGGTAGCCTTTTCCGACGACGGCAGAGGGGTTCAATCCGACGCCATGATGGAAGAAGCCATGAAACGGGCAAAAAATCTGGGAAAAATCATCGCTGCACATACGGAAGTGGACGCGTTGAAAGGCGGATGCATTCACCTGGGAGAGTACGCGAAAGCCCACAATCATTCCGGGATCCCCTCCGCCTGTGAATATTTGCAGATTCAACGGGATTTGGAATTGGTGGCAAAAACCGGCTGTGCCTATCACGTCTGCCACGTTTCTGCAAAGGAAAGCGTGGAACTGATCCGACAGGCAAAGAAATCCGGCCTGGATGTCACCTGCGAAACAGCACCCCACTATTTAATCTTCGACGACTCCAACTTGCAGGAAGACGGCAAGTGGAAAATGAATCCCCCCTTGAGGGCTACCGACGACAAGGAGGCATTGATCGAAGGAATCCTGGACGGAACGGTAGACATGATCGCTACCGACCACGCACCCCACTCGGCAGAAGAAAAGGGCCGGGGATTGGAACAAAGTTTGTTTGGCATCGTGGGGCTGGAAACCGCCTTCCCTGCCATGTATACCCACCTGGTAAAACCGGGGATATTAACTTTACAACAGGTCCTGGACTTGATGGTCTACGCTCCCAGAAAGCGATTTAACCTTCCCTTGGAAGGATACAGCGTCTGGAACTTAAACGAAAGCTATCCCGTCGACCCCGACACCTTTGCCACCCAAGGCAGAGCCACCCCCTTCGAGGGAATGACGATGTACGGAAAGCACATCGCAACCCTTGTGGACGGCAAACTGATCTAATTTGTGTGTATTATAACTTGAGAATATATTGAAGGAGGCAACTGAAATGCCCAAAAGAACAGACATTAAGAAAATCCTCATCATCGGCTCCGGTCCGATCGTCATCGGTCAGGCGGCAGAGTTTGACTACGCCGGAACCCAAGCTTGTCTCGCCCTGAAAGAAGAAGGGTACGAGGTGGTTTTGTGCAACTCCAACCCTGCAACCATCATGACCGACACCACCGTTGCAGACAAGGTTTATATGGAACCTTTGACCCTGGAATATATTGCGAAAATCATTCGATACGAACGTCCAAGTCGGAGGCCAAGCGGTC
>JAZRUJ010000086.1:0-26190 GCA_045652445.1 Eubacteriales bacterium
CATGGCTACGATCCGACTTGTTCGCCATCGGTGTAGGAGTACTGCATTTCTTTTCTTTCAATGAAAGCTTGGGGGAATTTTTCGGTGGGAGAAAAGGTCTTTTCGACCACGCCGCCGGAAATAACGTTCTTCAACTTGGTGCGAACGAATGCGGCGCCCTTACCGGGTTTTACATGCTGGAATTCAACGACTTGATAAACGTTTCCGTCCAATTCGAACGTAACGCCGTTTCTGAAATCGCCTGCAGAATACATAGGAAATACCTCCGAGTATAAAATTCAATATAGTTCACATTATAAGTTATTATACACTATAATCGTCAAAATTGCAAGAGTTGTGATAAAAAATTTTCAAATATGTAAAAAATAGAGGAAATAAACATGAAAAAACAAAAAATGAAACGAGGGTTTGCCCTATTGATGGGAATTTCCCTTGCCCTAACGATATTCCTCTCCCCTATCCTACACGGAATGGCGGAAGAACCGGAATACTTGGTCATCGTAGATCCGGGGCACGGAGGCACCGACGGGGGAGCGGTGGGAGATGACGGGACGGTGGAGAAAAACCTAAACCTGTCCATCGCGTTACTTTTGAAAGAAACGTTAGAAGAACAGGGAATCCGCGTAATTATGACCCGGGAAACCGACGAAGATACCGACGGATTAACAGGATTTCATAAACGGCAAGATTTGGAGCAACGAGCAAAACTGGGAAACGAATCAGGAGCGGACGCATATATTAGCATTCACATCAACGCTTCTACCGCTCGAAAGGATCAAGGGTTCCAAGTCTGGTTCGGAAAAGGAAACACAAACTCCGATCAGCTGGCACAATCCATTACGAAGGCGGTACAAGAGTCGAAAATTTGCAACCGGACCCGATCGGTTAAACAAGTTCCGGAAACTCTTTATATTTTCCGAACCGTTACTGTTCCAAGCGTTTTGGTAGAGTGCGGATTTATTTCTAACGCCACCGATTTGCACAAGTTACAACAGGAAACCTTCCGCAAAGAACTCTGTATAGCCTTGAGCAAAGGAATTTTGAATTATCTTTCCGGCAGCAATTCCCGGATCACGTAATCGGAAATTAAAAATCCCTCGGCGGTCAAAGAAAAACGGTCGTCGGTTAAAGTGGCATAGCCTAAATCGCATAATTGCTGAATGAAGGGGAGTTTTTCCTGATCAATCAGAGACCGGGAAATTCCGTCGGCAAGGCGTAAACCGAGAAAAACGGCCTCTTTGCGGCATTCCACCCCATCAACGATTTCTTCCAAAACCGGAGAAATCATGCCCATTTCGGTGCAAAACCGTGCCGTATCCGAAGGAATGCAATAGCGAACTGAATCACAGAATCCTGAAGCTCCGGGGCCGAAGGCAAGATATTCGCCCCCTTGCCAATAAGCGGAGTTGTGCTTGGCTCGATAGCCGGGCTTTGCAAAATTGGAGATTTCGTAATGCTCGTATCCGGCTTCGGTGAGCATTTTATGAGCGAGCAAATAACATTCCCGTTGCAATTCATCGGAGGATTCTGGGACCCCGACAGATCCGAAAACGGAATTCGGTTCGATTTTCAAAAGATACACCGAAAGGTGCCGGGGGTTCAAAGAAATCATTTGATTCAAATCGTCGGTCAAATCGTCCAAGGTCTGCCCCGGCAACGCCATCATTAAATCCAGACTGATATTGTCAAACCCCGCCTGTTGCAAGACCTCATAGGAGGACAACGCCTTGACTCGATCATGGAGACGCCCCAAGGTTTTGAGTTGTAAATCCGAAAAGGTTTGGATTCCCATACTAATCCGGTTTACACCGGATTTCTTCCAGGCTTCTGCCAAAGACGGGGTTACGCTTTCCGGATTGCATTCCACGGTAAATTCCTGACAAGAGGAAAGATCAAAGGTTTCGTAAAGGGTCTTGGCAATAGCGGTAAAATCCGCTTCCGGCAAAAGAGATGGGGTACCGCCGCCGAAGTAGACCGAATAAATCGCTCTCCCCTTTTGAGGAGTATTACGAATTTGATTGCACAGAGCTTGAGCATAGGAAGAAACCGCCCCGGGAGTTGGCGGGGCGGAATAAAAATCGCAATAATTACATTTTTTTCTGCAAAAGGGAACGTGAATATAGATCGAAAGGTTATTCATCCAACTTGAGAACCGCCATGAAAGCTTCCTGGGGAACCTCAATGGTACCCAGTTGCCGCATACGCTTCTTTCCTTCCTTTTGTTTTTCCAACAGTTTCTTTTTTCGGGTAATGTCACCGCCATAACACTTGGCAAGAACGTCTTTTCGCATGGCACGAACCGTTTCCCGGGCGATAATCTTGGAGCCGATTGCCGCCTGAATGGGAACCTCAAACAACTGACGGGGAATATTGTCCTTCAGTTTTTCGGTCAATTTCCGACCTCTGGCGTAAGCTCTTTCTGCGGGAACGATAAACGACAAAGCATCGACCACTTCCCCGTTGAGCAAAATGTCCAATTTCACAAGGTCGCTCTTAACGTAGTGGGAAAACTCGTAGTCCAAGGAAGCATACCCTCGGGTACGGGCTTTGAGAGTATCAAAGAAATCGTAGATAATTTCGTTGAGGGGCATATCGTAATGCAGGTCCACACGGGATGCGTCGATATATTCCATGGTTTTAAAGACACCGCGGCGTTCTTTACAAAGATCCATAACCGTACCAACAAATTCCGAGGGGGCGATAATATCGGTTTTCACGATGGGTTCTTCTGCTTCGAGTATGGAACCGGGAGAGGGATAATTGGTGGGATTATCAATATAAACAGTGCTTCCGTCTGCCATAGTCAGCCGATACACAACGCCGGGGGCGGTGGTAATCAAATCGAGATTAAATTCCCGTTCGATCCGTTCTTGCATAATCTCCATATGAAGAAGACCCAAAAATCCGCAACGAAAACCAAAGCCCAGGGCGATGGAGTGTTCCGGTTCGTAGGTCATGGAGGCGTCGTTCAGACTCAATTTATCCAAAGCGTCTCGCAAATCTTCATACCGGGAGCCATCGGCACAGTATACGCCGCAATAAACCATGGGGTTGGCTTTTTTATAGCCGGGCAACGGTTTTTCTGCAGGATTTTCCGCCAAAGTGACCGTGTCCCCTACCCGGGTATCGCTGACGGTCTTGATACTCGCCATAATATAGCCGACTTCCCCTGCCCGGAGCGTGTCCGCGGGGCGGCAACCAAAGGGAGAAAGATGCCCAATTTCCACCACGTCAAATTCTGCACCGGTTGCCATCATGCGAATCCGCTGTCCCTTGGTCAAGGTACCATCTTTCATTCGGACGTAAACCACAACACCCCGGTATGCGTCATAATACGAGTCGAAGATCAACGCCTTCAAAGGAGCATCAGGATCGCCTTTGGGAGCGGGAACATCTCGGACGACCTGTTCCAGAACGTCCTGAATATTGATTCCGTTTTTCGCAGAAATACGGGGTGCTTCTTCGGCGGGAATTCCGATGGTGTCTTCAATTTCCCGAATGACCCGATCCGGGTCTGCGGCGGGAAGGTCAATTTTATTGATTACCGGCAAAATTTCCAGATCGCCGTCAATGGCAAGATAGGTATTTGCCAAGGTCTGGGCTTCGATGCCTTGAGAAGCATCCACCACCAACAAAGCACCTTCGCAAGCAGCAAGAGCACGGGAAACTTCGTAATGAAAGTCCACGTGTCCGGGAGTGTCGATCAAATTCAGAATATAGGTTTCTCCGTCGGAGGCTTTGTATTCCAGCTTGACGGCACGGGCTTTAATGGTAATCCCGTGTTCTTTTTCCAGATCCATATTATCCAGAACCTGGTCTTCCATTTCCCGTTTTTCCACGGTTTGGGTCAATTCCAAGAGACGATCCGCCAAGGTGGATTTCCCGTGGTCAATGTGGGCAATAATGGAAAAATTGCGAATTTTGGAAATATCGTACATTCTCTTCCTCCGAATGGAAATCTGTCAAAAAATTCTTCTTCTATTATATCCGAATCTTTGGATTTTGTCAAGCATTTCTTTCAATTTTGACTTGATTTTCTTTTTTAGATATGGTATAATAAATACAAATATAAAGAAAGGAGGAAAAACCCGTGGGACTTTTTCAGAAAATTACCAAAAGAAAAACCTATAGTGCCAGTGAAAGCCAACACAAACCCACCGCCGCTGTTTTCGTGGATTTTGAACATTGGTTTATCGCTATGGGCAATATGTACCGCACAAAGCCCGATTACAAAGGGTGGCTGAAAGACCTGAACAAGCGGGTCAACGTGGAAGAAATCGTATTTTTTGCAGACTTTTCGCATCCGAATCTTTCTCAAGAGATTCCCCGGATTCGGGAATTTACCAACCGAATTATCGAAACCAAAAACCCCGACCCCCGTTATAAAAAAGATTTTACCGACTTTATCATGTTGGACAGCATTTATCAAAAAGCCATGTTTGACCGTAATATCGACACTTTTGTCCTGTTTACCGGCGACGCCCATTTTTCTTCTGTCGTCAGTTTTTTGGTCAATCGGTGCGGAAAAGAAGTTGGGGTATACGGCGTAAAAGATTCTTTTAGTCAACAGCTAAAAAATACCGCTTCTTGGTTTGTGGAAGTAAAAAAACCCACCCAAGAAAATCCCTACGAAACCTACTACAAAATGCTGTTTTCCAGCCTTGCAAACGCAGAAAACAAGCACCGAAAGAATGCAAAGCCAACCTTCCAAAAAACGGTAAACATAGTAGCAAATTATCACAAGATTCCTGCAAAAACCATTCAAAAAGCATTGGAAAAAATGATTGAAGAACAGTACATCATTCGGGAAAGAACCGGAAAATCCAAACCGTCTGATCCGTTGGTCATCAACTGGAAACGATGTGCACAAAATCCCCTGTTTACCACACATGTACAAACCGAAAAATAACGGAGGCTCATAACGTTGAAAAAAATTATTACAATCCTTTTAACTGTTACACTTTTACTGACGTTGATCGTTGCCTCTGCCGCTTCTTCGGTTAGTGTGGCAACGGAATTGACCAACATTCGCAGTTATTATTCCAAGTTGGATCAAATTGACCGATACGAAGAAACCCTTGCCCTGGCGACGATGGGAATTTTATCGGGGAAAACACCCTTTATTCCGGAAAAAGACGGCACGGCGGGAACCTTGGCAAAACGAATCCTTGCGGTAAACGCCGCAGGAGAAGTTTCTCCGGAAGATACCGACGGAGTGGAATTGAAGAATCTCCAAAACACCGACGGTTCTTTTGGGAACGTGGAAAGCCATTGTCTGTCTATGATTGCCCTGACGGCTCGAAACGAGATTTACAACAGCGGAAAGGCGTATACATGGCTTTTGAACCAACAATCGGAAGACGGGTCTTTTTCCGACTCGGCAAAAGATACCGCCCTTGCCATCTGTATTTTGTCTCAATCCCAAAATGATGCAGAATTGGAAGCCGCAGCAAACGGCGTAAAATATCTAAACAAATACAAAGCTACCAACGCCGTAGACCTTTGTTGGCAGATCATCGGAATTACCGACGGCGGTGCAGATGCAAATGCCGCGGCAGACCGAGGGCTTTTGGAAGACCTTCTTTCCTATCAGAACCCTTCGGACTATTCGTTCTATCGCTCCCACAACGACACCGAAACCGATGGAGAAGCCACGGTTCTGGCGTTGACGGCATTGGATGCCATCAACAAAGACGGAAGCCTGTTTCAACGATTGGCAACAAAGGGAGACTTGAATTATTACGACCTGGCAGATGCGATCCCTTTGATTATTTTTGTCGCTGTTTTGTTGGTTCTTTCCATTGCATTCTGGATCTTTATTTTCTTACATAAGAAGAACACAAAAACCCTGGACGAAACAAAGAGTTATTAACCATTCATGCAAATAAAAAATCCCGAAATTGGAGACAATTTCGCGATTTTATTTTAATCTTCAGAAGTTGAGATTCAGAAGAACTACCGCACCCACGGCGACCAAGGCACCGACCATCTGTTTCCAATTCAACTTTTCTTTGAAGAAAATCATCGAAACCACGACGGAGAATACCAAGATTCCGCCTTGATGAGTGGCATTAATGACCGTATCGGAAAGTTCGGTACTGTACAGATACAACACCAAATTTGCGGCTCCGGTGGCACAAACGCAGGAAGAAAGAGCTAAGATCAAAGCTTTCGGGTTCATTCGGAAGGTAGAAACAAAATTCTTCCGTGATTGAGTCAACAAATAAATTGCCGAAATAATTCCGCTGAAAAGGAAGGTGGTAACCAACATTTCGCTCCGTTCCGAACCGTTCAGGACACGAGCCTGAAGGGACAGAAAGACCGAATAGGAACCGTTGACGGTAAACAGGAGCAAAATCCAAAGATAGAACGATTTTTTTGCTTTTTGAGTTTCTTTTTTCAGATTGAGAAGCACAAAGGCTCCCAACATCATCAAGACGCCCACGCCCTGAATCCAAGAAATGCTGTCATATCCTAACACTCCGAAAAAGATCAGAGGAACTAAAATTGCACCGGACAGATTGCAAATCATCAAAAAGGAATAGGGGCCTCGGCGAGAACCTTCGATCAGAGCCAAATTAAACAAGAACAGTGCAACGGCGTTTCCAAGACCAAAGAGCAGGGTCGGGAGGGAAGGCTGATAGGAAAAACCGTTCATAATCAAGTTCAGAAGACCGACGGTAGATCCGTAAATTACGGAAAAAACGGGAGAGGAAAACTTTGCTTGTCCGGTATAATGGTCGGAAAACAGTTTTGCAAACAGGGATTGAAAAGTATAAATCAAAGCCAATCCCAAAAGCAGAGCAATATTCAGCATATCAACACTCCGTAGATAAAATTAATGAATCCGAAATATTATAACATACAGGGAATTATTTGTCAAGGAGATGTCCTTGCAAAAAAAGTTAATAAATCTCAATCTTTGCACACTTGGATCTCATAAAATCCAAAAAATCTTCGTATTGATTTTGAGAAACAAAGCAGCGAACGGGAAGAATATAGGAAACAACGTGGTTAACGTGAAGATAAATCACCGTTCCACCTACCACGCTGATGCTGTCGATGACACGATAATACACTTCCGTCTTTGCATCGGGGGTTGTTTCCGAAAAGGATTGCTCATAAACTTCATAAGATGCTTGAGCAGAATACAGATTTTTTTTCTTTTTCTCCAACCGTTTGATGTGTAATTTGGTAAACATCCAAAGCCATTTCCGTAAGAAAATTTCTGCGACAACCCAGACCGCCAAAGCAAGAATGGAACTCCATACAGATGCCGACGAAATGCCGTTTCGGAACAAAAGAAATCCTCCAAAAATGAAATACATCACCCCGAACGTAATCCGGCAGAGCAGAATCTGCTTTTTTCCGTAAGCCGACCGGAACAGTGTTAAATAATTAAAATCCAAATAGTCCTGTTCGCTCAAAGTTACGTCAAGGTGAAATTTCGGTTGGGATTGATTCATGTTTCTACCTCTGCTTCCAAAAAATAAAAAAAGGAACAACTCCGCAGTGTCGTTCCTTTTTTGGGAGTTTTGAACTTAATGACACGAATGAAATGTGCCTGAAAACTGAGGATTTTCTTTATTTATTGGGGCGTTTACTATGTGCCCACGAAATTGAGCTATAAGAAACAAATCCAAGACATATTCCTATGTTGAAATTTTGGAAGTCGCTAATAACAAAAGATAAAGCTCCTATAATTGCATAAATGCTGAAAATTATTGTAGCAATCAATTCAAATAAATTTAGAAACCACTCAGGACACATGGAGTTTTTAACTTGAACAAATATAACTAAAAAAATGCCAAAGAAGCCAATTACAGACACTATCGGGGTTACCGTCATTAAATTTGTTTTATCTGCAGATGTTCCAAATAAGACAAATAGCAGATACATAAGTAAAGCAATTGCCATTGGAATAATTAAAGATAACTTTTTATTTGCAAACATTTTATCAAGTATTTTTCTCATTAAATACCACCGCCTTGAATGTATTATAGCATAAAAGCGGCGGAGCCGCAATACTTATTACATCTTACCTATTACTTCTTACTTTCCAAAAAATCCTGAATGCAATTTAGGTAAGAGTGAAGAAGTAAGAGGTAATAAGTAAAAATCCCGAACACTTACGCATTCAGGATTTTTTGGGAACGACACACAAAATGGAACCGGTCTAAAAACCTGATTTTCATTACAGCAAATTCATATTTCTTTTTCAATATCTTTTTCTTCATATTTACGAGAAATGAATCGGCAAATTAACGGAACTATATTCCAGAACAACACCCAAAGTATAAAGAGTATAACAACCGTTGGTTCCCCTTGCAAATTAAAAGGCAGTATGTGAAGCACGATAATCAGCAAAGAATTATAAACGGAAAATAGAAATTTCAATTTCTCATCAACAATTATTTTACTATATCTTATACAGTAAATCGGCAATGCAAATAAAAGCCATACAAATAGGATCAACATTCCCAAACCAAGACCGCCATATCCCTCCCCGCTGGAGGTGGCATTGATTATTTCTACAAGTGCCGTCCAAGAAACTAGAAACCCAATAGAAAAAAATAGTGGATAAATATATTTTTTTGCTTTCTTCATTTCATCACCGACCTTTATATGTATTATAGCATAAAAGCGGCAAAGCCGCAATACTTCTTCGCTATTCACTATTACTTCTTACTTTCAAAAATCCCGAATGCAAATTTAGTGAAGAGTGAAAAGTGAAGAGTGAAAAGGTAATAAGTAAAAATCCCGCCCACTTACGTGAACGGGATTTTTGGAGCTGGTAATCGGATTCGAACCGATGACCTGTTCATTACGAGTGAACTGCTCTACCGACTGAGCCATACCAGCACAGTGCGACGGTATTTCGTCGCAACATTGTAATTATATCATATCTTTGGGCAAAATTCAATGAAAAAAGTGTTACATTTTCGTTTTCTGCCCTTTCTTTACATAGAACGGCGGCGGCGATTCCCAAAACGAAGAGAATGGTCAGGCTTCATACGGACACTTTCCGCAAGACCGATGGCACAAAAAGAAGCAAGAACCGACGAGCCACCGGAGCTAATAAAGGGCAAGGTGACGCCGATTACGGGAGATACGCCAATACACATCCCTACGTTCATGATGGTTTGAACGGCAAACATAGCGGCAAGACCAAAGCAAATTAATTTCCCCGCATCATCTTTGGCGTGTTTGGCACCACGTGCCAAAAAAACCACCAAAATCGTCATTAAAATCAAGACGAGGATACAGCCGATAAATCCGAACTCTTCCCCGATAACAGAGTAAATAAAGTCCGTATGGCTGGCGGGAAGAAGTTCGTTTTGGGACTGGACTCCCTCACCGTAACCAAGCCCGGTCAGTCCGCCGGAACCGATGGCAATTTTAGAAAGAATGGGCTGGTACCCAAAATCCAGAGGGTCTAATTCCGGATTTAAGCTGAACAAAATACGTTTTTTATGATAATCCTTCAAAACAAAGTTCCAAAGAATGGGAAATGCGGCGACGATGACCACGCCGGCAATAATAAAATACCGATATTGCAACCCCGCCATATAAAGAATCACGAGGAACATTCCGCAATATACAAGCCCGGTTCCGAAGTCCCCCTGAATACAGATGGGAATAAAATACGCCAAAAAGTGAATCCCCAAAAAACAGAGCGTAGGAATTCGATTCAAAGATTCCACAACCCTGGAAACATGGGTGGAAAAAGTGAGAATAAAAGCAATTTTTGCAAATTCCGATGGCTGAACACTGATAAACCCCAAATCCAGCCAGTTGGTGTTCCCTCCCTCGTAAACCCCTACGAAAGCGGTTAACAACAAAACAGCGGAACAAATGATAACAATGGGAACCGAAAAATGCCCCAACAAAGAATAATTGACCTTGGAAAAAAGAAAAACCACAAACAAACCAGCACCAATGCCCAACAACTGAACGGTAACTTCGTGCTGCTGATTTCCACCGGCGGCAGTAGCAGTACTGACCGCGGCGATGCCCACAGAGGCAAGCAACAAAGCAACGAATAAAATACCTTTGTCCAAAGATGCAAAATAATCCGAAAGAGATTGGGTAAAATCTCCCAACGGTCGCTTCACGGCGGTCACTCCTTCCCTGTCAATTTGAATCAATAAATATATTATAAAGCAAAGCGTAGGGTTTGTCAAGAGTTTGCGTGGCATATTGCGGAATTCTTCAAAATATAAATAACTATCATAGGGGGAGGATTGTTATGAAAAAAAGAACGTTATACACCATGAAACAAGGGGCAATTATTACGCTGTTGCTTTTCGCGGTAACGCTTGCCATTACAGGGATTACGGGGTTAATTCCAAAAGGAGACAGTTTGTTGGACAACCCGGAACAAACAGAAGAAACCATTCTATCCGAAGAAGTTTTTTCGGTGTTGCCCTCAGAAGAAACGGTAACGGTTTTTGCGAATTTTCAAACGCCCTTGACGGGGACAGTTTCTTCCGGCTACGGATACCGAAAAGACCCCTTTTCCGGGCAAACAAAGTATCACAAAGGGGTTGACATTGCTGTGAGAAAAGGAACCGACGTAAAAGCGGTGTCCGGCGGAACGGTAACAGCATCGAAATATGACCCCGTAGGGGGAAATTACGTGATTATAGATCACGGCAACGGCGTGGAAAGTTATTACGGGCATTTACAAGTTCGAACGGTTTCCGTAGGAGATTCTGTAGAAAAGGGGCAAATCCTGGGGCTTTCGGGAGACACTGGGAGGGTGACGGGACCTCATCTGCACTTTCAGTTAACCTACCAAAACCGTACTGTAGATCCTCAACAATATTTTGATTTAGAATCATGAAGAAAATCAAACTGCACCCGACCTTGCTTCTCGTAGCAATATTTCCCTGTTTTGGACTTTTAAGCTGGGAGCAGACTGCTCTGCTGTGGGCAAGTGCAACATGGCACGAAATAGGGCATATTTTCGCTTACCGCCTTTGCGGAGAAACCATGGAACGAATTACGGTTCTTCCCTTTGGGATCTGTGCCGTTCCGAAAAACCCTCTGAAGATCTCTCCCCAAAATGAAGTGTTTTGTGCCGGATCGGGGCCTATGATGAATTTGATTGTAACCGTGGTCTTGTTGGCACTTCCCTTTTCTCCGCAATCCGAGACGGTTTTATATCTTCTTTATTGCAACAGTGCTTTGTTTTGTATTAATCTTCTTCCCGTTCTCCCCTTGGACGGGGGAAGAATCCTCTATTATGCCCTTGCCATAAAATTTGATGCAACCCGGTGCGAAACGGTTTGTCGGCGAGTTGCTTGGATTATTTTGATTCTACTCCTTTATCCGGCGATCGCCGCATTGTGGGTAGATCACAATCCGTCGCTGGCAATGATTTTGGGATATCTTACGGCGTATACCGCACTTCGACGAGGTTCGATATGAATTTTTTCCGACTTTTGCAAGAATGCTATTGAAAATATAGAAAGATTGTGATATAATAGAGTATCAAATTAACGAAAGGAGAATCGGACCGTGACCGGACCTTTGTCCCTGCATCAAATTAAAGTATTGGTTCTTTATACTGTTGACGGAACCCCCGGACCGGTTCCCAGACACGTGATCGAAACGGCTCTTGCCCTGTGCGATGCCAATATTTTTGGGATTCAAGAGGCGTTGCATGATTTGATTGCCAACGAAAACCTGACCCAGAAAAACGACGAAAACGAAATTCCTTATTTGTTCTTAACCCCTCAAGGAAAGAGCGTGGTGGAACCTCTGCGAAAAGACGTTCCTCTCTCCTACCGGGAAAAAGCCTTAGCTTATGCGGCGGCGGAAATGTCAAAACTCCGCACGGAGATCGGCGTGGAAGCAGTCGTAGAACCCATCGAAAAAGGAAACGGTGTAGAATACGCCTGCAACATCAACCTTTCCGACGAAGGGATCACCATGCTGGGGTTGACCCTCTATTCGCCTAACAAATTACAAGCGGAGATGATGGCGGAACGGTTCCGCAAAAATCCTTTGGATATTTACCGCAAAGTTTTGCATATCATGACCGGCACGGATACGCCGAACGACAACGAGACTGAGGTGTAAGAGAATGAAAAAAGACAAGTTGTTCCGGGAAACCGCTTTCGGCGGATACAAACGGGTGGACGTGCTCAACTATATCGACAGCACCGACAAAGCACACAGAGAGACCTTGGACGAGCTGAACGATCGAATTTTGGAATTGAACGAGGCTTTGGCAAACGCCACGAAGAAAAACCACTCCTTGGAACAGGAATTGGAAATAAAAACTGCCTTTGCCGTTGAAGCGGAAGAACTGAAAATTCAACTGGCAGAAAAAGAAGCGAAAATCGACGAATTGAACGAACGTTGCAACACACTTTCCGCTCAAAACGAAGAAGCAAACGCATTGATCGAAAAGAGCAAACAGGGATTTTCCTGTGAACGGTTGCAAAACGGAATTTGTGCCGCCGTTACGGAACAAGCGGAAGCAATTTTGGCTCAAGCACAAGCGGAAGCACAACAAAAAATTTCCGACGCGGAAGAACAAGCTTCCGGCATTTTGCTGAAAGCTCGCATTGAATCCCAATCGATGATTACGGAAGCGGAAGGACAAACCGAAGCTTTGGCACAACAAATTTCCGAAGAAGCACATCAGATCATTACCATGACTGTAAACGAGGCAAAAGAAATCATCGGGGCTGCAAAAGCTCAAAGCAGCGTAATTTTGTCCGATTCTGCCCGTTCTATTGGAAAGATTAAAGGAAACCTTTCGTCCATGCAAATGGTGGTTAAAAACATTGAAAACGAGCTGAAATCCGCAAAAGAATCTCTTTCGGACAGCATTTTGAAAAAAGAAGGTTAATTTACAATGAATAAGAAAACAAAACTTGCCGTACGAATTGTCTGTCTTTTCCTTGCCATCGCAATGGCGGCTTCTCTGGCGTACACCATGCTTTATTTCCTTTTCATGGTTTGATTGAAAAAAAATTAAGACCTGTTCTTTACGAACAGGTCTTTTTTGTTAGAATATTTTGTTAATACTGCCTTTAAACAGGGTTATTTCTCCGGGATAATCTCCGTCGGGAGGTGTTGTTTCAAACACCTTAAAACCGTTGCGTTCAAAGGCTTTTTTCGCTCTCTCATTATAATCGAACAACCCAAATGCAAAGAGGTGGGAGCAAGAGGTGTTCTCGAAGGCAAAACGGCACAAAAGTCCGATGGCACGGCTTCCGTAACTTTTTCCCCAGCAATCGGGTTCTCCGATCATAATATCCACCCGACGGCAATCGGTAGAACTTGCCAACGGTTCGGGGAAAGGGGATTTTATAGCTTGCATACGGCATTCTCCAATGGGAGTACCGTCAACACAAATCATATAGCAATCGGCTTTTTGAGAAAGAGAAGCATACAGAGACGCCACTTCCTCTGCCGTATAAGGTTCTACATCGCCCTCGCTAAAGTGCAAAACATCGGGGTCCGCGTTCCATTTTGCAAGAAACGGAAGATCTTCGTCTGTCATAGGGCGAAGTGTGACCACATCGTCGGCAAAGGTTCTGGAATGGGTTCGAATCCGAGACATAAAATTGCTCCTTTTGGGAAAAAATCCAAGGACCGTGAGATCCTTGGATTTTTTGATTTCAAATTTCATTAAGAGCCATAACTGATGACGTAAACCGTTCCGTGAGGACGGCCGAAATAACGGCAGTCGGTATCGGAAGGCAAGAACAGGTCAACGATATTTCCCTTAATAGCACCGCCGGTATCTTTGGCATAACAATAGCCATACACGAAACCGTTATCCAACACCACATACAAGTACGAGTGAATAGGGATAACTTTCGGGTCTACCGCGACGTAACCGACTCGGGCTTTTTCGCCGGAGAAGGTATTGGAAGGACCGGTGCGGTTGTAAGTGTACGCGGTAAACTCACAAGAAAGCTTTGCGGCATAACTTGTGGGAGCACCGCCACCCAAATTCAAAAGATGGGTTGCATCCACGTAAACCAAGGCATCTTTCGGCTGGGAAATTACCTTGGAAGAAACTTTGGTACGTTCGACTTCTTCGCCGTTTACCAGTTTAATCCGAGAGGTAGTTTCACGGATGCCGGGAGTACCCGCCGTATTTTTCAACCGAGAAGCGTATTTACCGTTCAAGGTGGGAGAAAGGGCGTAGGTCATCAAAACCTGCTTGGTTTGGAATGGGATGGATTCCCGCTCGGTTACTTCCTGGTAGGTCACACGACCTACTTCGACCGACATATCCGCCTCAAGCTCCGCAGACAAATCGTAATTGATCGTATCTTCTTCGTTCAGATAAACATCGTTACGATAAAGGAGATCCAAAACGGTCTGTTTGTCCTCTTTGTCATAGCAATGAGTATACTCTTTGCCGTCGACTTTCAGATGGACAAGATAGGAGTTATTTCCGCTGACAACGATCTCTTCGGAAGGTTGGTCGTTGGAAAACGAGGTGATCTGTCCGGTCAAACATTCGTCGGACGCAGACTCTTCCTTTGCGAACATAACAACGCCGCACACGGAAAGAAGTACTGCGGTCAATCCCAGAGACACAAGAGAAAGAATTACTCTACGGTCAGAGAAAATCGACAGCCAACGGATGTTTTTCGGAATTATTTTCATTAAAACACCACCGTAGTAATTGTTTTGTCACGATCTATATGAACCTGCCGGTCGGGACGAATCCCGACACAAACAGGGGTATAATCTTGCAACCAGGTCGAAGGCTTGGCCAACCCAATTACTATGAGTATGTACCGGAAATCGGTGGTATGACCCCGATACATTGCAGAACGTATCTGACGATACAAAATCCTCTGCAGGGATAATCAGCGTTTGGAGAACTGAGGAGCCCGACGAGCACCCTTCAAGCCGTACTTCTTTCTTTCCTTCATACGAGGATCGCGAGTCAAGAGACCGGCTTTCTTCAGGGTTGCTTTGTAAGCTTCGGCATCAATCTTAACCAGAGCACGGGAAAGACCGTGACGGATAGCACCAGCCTGACCGGAAACACCGCCGCCGACAACTTTGACAACCAGATCAAACTTACCGACAGTTTCGGTGAGAGCCATGGGCTGACGAACGATCAGCTTCAAGGTTTCCAAACCGAAGTAATCGTCGATATCTCTGCCGTTAATGGTGATTTTGCCGGTACCTTCGTAAACACGAACGCTGGCAACGGACTTCTTTCTTCTACCAGTACCGTACTGGTACGCTTTTTTGGAAGTATACATTCTCATTGTCCCCCTAATCAGTCAAGATTATAAACTTCGGGCTTTTGTGCCTGATGTTTGTGTTCGCTGCCGCGATAAACTCTCAAACGAGTCATAGCGTTGCGGCCGAGAGTGGTAGCGGGAAGCATACCCTTAACAGCACGTTCAAAAGCGAATTCGGGGTTTTCTTTCATAAGGGTAGCGTACTGAACTTCTTTCAGACCGCCAACCCAACCGGTGTGATGACGATAGTACTTATCGGTCAATTTCTTACCGGTGAGAATTACTTTTTCAGCGTTGAGAACGATGACATGATCACCGCAGTCAACATGAGGGGTGTAGGTGGGCTTGTGTTTGCCCTTCAGGATTTTCGCCACTTCGCTAGCAACGCGGCCCAAGGGCTTGTTTGCAGCGTCGACGATGTACCATTTGCGATCCATTTCGGTCGCTTTCGCCATAAATGTTGCCATGACTAGCATCCTCCGTAATCATTCTATTTCAGAATGGGTATTTTTTTCAGCTTGACTATTATATCACATGAGGATGATTTTGTCAATAGTTTTTTTGAAAAAATTTAATTTATACATTCCGAACTTTGTTTTTCTTATGTTTTCTTCGTTTTTCTTCGTTTTTCTTTAATCGCAATTCTTGTTTCTTGCGTTTTTACACAGTTCCGGATCGGGATTTACATAGGCAGTACGGTAAGTTTCGTAAACCACCATGCCGGGCTTTGCACCGGCGGGCTTGCGGATATTTCGAACTTCCGTATAATCCACTGCCACATTATCCCCATCCCGAAGACTGCTGTTCGTAGCGGCAATCACCGCAGCATCGGTCATGGCTTCGTTGGTAGGTGTTTTTCCGTCACAAACCAGAATGACGTGGCTTCCGGGGGAATTTTTCACATGAAACCACACGTCCCGACGCTCGGCAATGCGTAAGGTAAGGGTATCGTTTTGCAGATTGTTCCGTCCGCACAGCACCGTAAATCCATCGGACACGACATAGCGAATGGGTTTGGATTGTTCCCGATCTTTTCCCTGACGCTTGGAAGCGGCTTTTTTCAAATAGCCTTGACCTGCCAATTCTCGCCGCAAATCAGTCAATTCCGCCAGTCCGGTAGCTCGAGAAAGGGCATCGGAAACCGATTGAAGATATTCCAACTCGTTTAAAGCAAGATCAATCTGCTCTTTCAATACATTTTTTGCCGTTTGTGCCTTTTTATACCTTTTATAATAAATTTGGGCATTCCGGCTGGCAGAAAAGGAAGGATTTAAAGGTATTTTTACATCGACGGGAGGATCTTGGGTATAATCCGGAAGAACGACCGACGATTCGTGTCCCTTAAATATATATAGGTTGGAAAGGATCAAATCGCCAAAGACCTTATACTCCTCTGCTTTATCACTGTCAGCCAATTCCCGACGTTGTGCTTCTATCTTTCGGGAGAGTCGGGCAATTGCATTGGAGATCAGCTTGGCAATATCCGCAGAGTGACGGCGGATATGTTCTACCCGGTCTTTTTCGCCATAGTAAGAATCGAGGGCTGCGGAACAAGTTTCGTAAGTTTCACAGACGTAAGAACTTCCGTATTGCCGAATGGGGAAACAATAAAAGTCTTTAGGCATCTCCCCTTTTAATACCGTAGGAGTGTAGGATTGGGAGAGGATTGCCTGTTTCAATTCTTCCAAAACTTTCGTCAAAGCCGGAAGGCCTCCGTCGGGGAGAGTGGAAAGATCCACGTCACACACACCGAAGGCACGGTAGGATAATTCCCGGGATAAAAGAGGCGAAAATCCTTCAAAATGCCCGGTCAAGAAACGATCGGACCGTTCTTCTCCCCCGGGAACAGGAACGGTGAAATTTTCCAAAATAGATATTTTATTTTGAGAAGGGGGCAGTTCGTAGGTTGCCCCGGGCAACAGTCTGCGGGGGGAAGCGGAAGTCAAATCGGTCTGCCGTAAAGCATCAAAGATTTTTCCGTTCCCGTCCGTAAGAATCAGATTACTTGCCCGACCCATGATTTCAATAATCAGGTGTTTTTCTTCCGCTTCATAAAAATCGTTTTTACAATCGAAGCGGAGAATCAGGACCCGTTCTAACCCCGGTTGCACCGCGTCGATCAACCGAGCAGACGCCAGGTGTTTTCGGAGAAGCATACAAAAATTGGGGGCGTAAGCAGGATTCTCCTTGGGATAACCCACCCATTGTACCCGAGGGGCTACCGCGTTGGCAGAAAGCAGAAGGCGGCGGTTCTCCCCTTTGGAATAAAAATATAAAACAACTTCGTCCCGCTCCGGTTGGGTAATGCGGTCGAGCCTTGCCCCGGCATGAGACGAAAGTTCGTCCCGCAGGGCATGAAGCATAATTCCGTCAATAGGCATAAAAAATAGGATTCCTCCGAATCAAACAGAAAGTACGGGATCGTCAAAAAAAGCGTAGACGATCTCCAAATCGGGATCGGCTTCGGTCAGCCATTGTTCCAGTACGGGAAGAATAATCACTTCCGTGGCAAAATGCCCTGCTTCAATGAGGTTAATTCCGTTTTGGGCGGCTTCAAGAAAATGGTGGTATTTGGCTTCTCCGGTCAAAAGAGTATCCAGATCGGTTCCCACCAACGATTCCCACAAATCTCCTCCGGAACCGCTGCACAGGGCAACCTTATGTACCGGACGTCCACCGTCCGCATAGCGAAGATTGTTTGCATGGAGCGTTTCTTTCAGCCGAGCGGCGTATTCCTCCACGGGCATAGCGGCGGGCAGTACGCCTTTCCGGGAAACAAAAACAGGATCGTTTCCGGAAAAAGGTTCGATTTCCGTGAGCCATGCGGTTTTTGCCAACACATCGTTGACTCCGCCTTCTGCCATGTCCAGATTGGTGTGGGCGGCAACGGCGGCAATTCCGCTTTCAATCAAACGATAGACCCGGTCGGCGGGAGAAAAGGTTTTTTGAGCAGAAAACAGTGCGGGATGATGGGTCAAAATCAAATCTACGCCCTGTTCTCGGGCTTGGTCGATCACCGAATAAGTAATATCCAGCGAGAGCATTACTTTCCGGATCTCCCGTTGGGGATCTCCGCACAAAATCCCCGCATTGTCATAATCCAACGCGGTGGAAAAAGGGGCGTGACGGTCCAAAACCGAAACAAGATCAATGAGTTTCATCATAAAGCCTCCTGGAATAAGTTTGCCATAAGCTGTTCAGCCGTTGTACCAATTCTTCTTCAAAGCAAATCGCCGAAAGATCGGTATTTTCTGCCCGACGAAGCCCCAATAAGCGTTTTTGATGAGACGACAGCAGTTTTTCAATGTAGTCCAACGCAGGGGGCGTACAGGCAAGATTTTGCGGGAGATAGCAGTCTGCTTCTGTAAACTCCGGTGTGGGAAAAGGGCGAACCAAAAAAATAATGTACCGCTTTTCTCCCTCGCTAATCGCCACTTCTTTTTCAATGGAATAGCCATGGCGGAATAAAAAACGACGAAGGACTTCCGGTTTCGTCATCGGCTGCAAAATCAGTTTTTCTGCACAGATGGGGGGATGTTCGTACAAAATGCGAGAAATTAAATCTCCTCCCATACCGGCAATCACCAGGGCATCGTATTCTTCGGGAACGGAACGTAACCCATCGCTTCGAATTAACCCAATGAAATCGGACAGTCCGTATTTTTCCACAGCAGACTTTGCCCGGAGCAACGGTCCTTCGTTGACGTCACAGGCAAAGGCACGGGAACAACGCCCGGATTGAATCATAAATACGGGCAAATGGGCGTGGTCGGTTCCGATATCCGCAAGAATACGGCTAGACCCCACCAAATCCGCCACAGCCGAAAGCCGGGGCGGAAGCGTTATCAATTCAGACATAGTATCCTCGGAAAAAGAGCGAGGGTAAATTCCCCCGCTCCGATTTTATCAGTCTTCGATGGCTGCGTTCAGGGCTTCCAGCAATTCATCCACGTCCAGACCATGCACGGCACAGGCATCACCAATGGATTCCCCTCTTGCCGCCATACAGCCGATGCAATGCATCCCGAATTGCAGAAGAACTTCGCCTACCTGGGGGTAAGCACGGATCATATCGCCGATGAGCATGTCTTTGGTAATCATAATAATATCCTCCAAAATAATTTTTTTAATAATCATTTCCCAAAACGTCTCGGTAATCTGCCCGGAACGAAATGGGGTTATATTCTTCCAGACTTTCCATTAATTCGTAATAGTCTGCATCCTGTAATCCGGGGAGACACTCGTTTTTCCAAGCGATTTCTCCGTAGCCGGCAAACCACACGATGTGGTATCCGAAAGAAGTTTTGATGATGGCCGTATCGTTTAACTGCCGTTCCTCGGCGTAAAGCCAATCGTTAATTTCGGAAACCATGGTGCCGTAAGCAAAGGATTCATACAAGCCGCCGGTTTCTTTCGAGCCGGGATCGTCGGTATGTGCAGTTACAAGTTCTGTAAAGGACTTTTCCGTAAAGCCGGACTGTTCCCATTGGGAATAAAGACCTTGAATTTCTTCGTAAACCTGTTGGGCATCGGACGTTCCGTCTTCTTTTGCGGTGACCGCAAGTAACAAATGCCGCATGGAAACGAGAGGGTGTTCGTCCCGATGACGGGAAAGATAATAACAAACCGAATAGGCTCCCGTGGCGGTTTTATGCACGGATACTTCGCCGGCAACCCGCGATTTGTCAAACAGCCAGGAAGACATGGTGGTATTGGCAAGATCCGATCCGCTGATATTGGCGGCAAGGGTAGCGTTATCGGATTGATAACTTGCCTTTTGGCTCTCAGGAGCAAATTCCACGGCTTTTTGTTTAAAATCTTCTTCCGAAGTAATGCTCGCCGCAAAAGATTCTGCCAAGGATTTCACAGCTTCTTCCACCTCGGTTTCGGTCTCGGCGGAAACGTTTTCCGGAAGAGAGTCTTCCGTAAGGGTATAAATACGGAAATCCACCCGATCGATGGTGTCAGCGTTTTCTGCATAGTAGGCTTCAAAATCCGAATCGGAATGAACGATAGCACCTAACTTTTCATCGCAATACTGAGAGGCAAGAAAACGGCGGGCAAGAAATTCTCGGTAATATTTTTCGTTCAGCCCGTTGCCGTAATACTTGGAAAGATAATCGTCCAAAGACAAGGAAACCGAGGAAGCGGTTTGGGTGGCAGATAAAACGAACGCTTCAATTTGCATTTCATAGTCTTCGCTCAGTTTCATTCCCTCCGCTTTTGCGGCGTTGTAGCAGGAAACAACCTGCTGAAGAATATCATCGGTCTGATCCATAAAGTAATCCGCCCAGGTCTGCTCCGTTTCGGTAACGGTACAGGGCTGATCTTTCAGCGGTTTTTCGGTATCCAACTGAAAATAAGAGAGATAGTCCGCATAACTGCTGTAAAAGGTCTGCACTTGCGTGTAGTAGGTGTAGTTATATTCCATTACGGAGATTTCCGTGTCCCCTACAACCATGACGGTATCGTTTTTGGAAGAACATCCGCAAAGTAGCGTTAACATCAGCACAATAAAAAGAAAAAGGGATACAATGCGTTTCAAATTAAATCCTCCGTTCAATCTTCGTTATCGTCGGTAATACGACGGAATTTTGCGGTTAACTCCGCCGATGAGGGGGAAGAATCCACGGAATCAACCTTGCGGAACTGAACGGTGGCGTCGCCGCTGACCAGGGCGTCTTCCCCGTCGACTTTCCGGAATTTCACGGTGGACTCCCCAGATTCCGCAGAAGCAGACGCCGCAATCCGAGCCGCAGTACGAGGACCGATCACCATGGTTTCCGGGCCGTCGGTCCCATTGATAGGTACAGGCAAAGGAGCTTCCTCTTCCGGAGCGTTTTTGTCCTTTTTAACGATAATGATAATGATTAGAATAACGACTCCGAGAACCAAGACCACACCGAGAACAATGACTCCGATGAGAATCATACTCCAAACATCGGTCGTGTTCGCAGTCTCTCCGAGAATCGCGTAAGAAATGCCCCGAACGAAAGGTGCAACCTCTGCGGAAGAAAGGGCTTTTTCGGAAATATAGATTTCATCCACAGAACCCACGAACATGGGATCCCCTTTCACGCCGCTTCGTCCAATATAACAGAAGTTGGGGCAGATGGAAGAAATATCCACCATCGTATCGCCGGTGGCAACAACCGTATCGTTCAAATATAGAGTGATTTTACCGTTTTTAACAGTGACGGTAATTCGCGTCCAGGTGTTGACTTCATTGTAATCGCAAGAAAGATAGGTGGACGAAACACCGTCGCTGATTCCGGACCGTAGACCGGAAATTCCGTTCCCGGTTTCCAGAAACAAATAGGCATCAGGTTCGGCGACAGAAGAGGTTTTCCGGGAAAAATCAAAAATCCGTTGGGACCGCTCTTCTCCACCAAAGCCTTCCCAATAGTACGAAAGAGAGACGGTCAATTCCCGAACTTCGTCCAAAATTCCCGAGGGATAGCGGAGAAAAGATGCTCCGTCCAAGGATAGTCCATAAGAAGAAACCCCTTGAGAAAGACGTCCACCGGTGATGGTGGCATAGGCACCGTTGTTCCAATCTTTCCCCATATTGTCCCGGGTGTCAAAGGTAGTCCCGATAAAGCCGCCGGAAATGGAGGCGGTTTGATGGTAGGCGTCTTCGGCAAGATCCACCGCATCGGGGGCATAAGGATTAACGGGAACGTCTTCCGAACCGGCCTTTCCAGGATCGGGTAAAACTTCTGACGTGTAACGGGTCAGTCCGTATACGTGAATCTTACGGATCTCTGCGTCGGACAACGCTTTGGGTACAACGTATACTTCGTCGATGGCGGTGCGGGTCGTATCGGCGGCAGAAGAACCGGATACCACGAGGCATTGATTATAATCCATCGTTGCGGGAGAAATGCCGGTGGCAAAAGAAGCAACCGAAACTCCGTCCACATAGACGATCATATCCCCGGATTCGGAAACGGTAAGAGCATAGTGTACCCATTTCTTTTTAGGAGATGCCAAATTGGATCCGGAAATCGTTTTCCTTTGAAGATTTCCGCGGACGTCGGTATATTCCACGTATCCGGCAAGCGTCCCGCTTTCTCCCGCATAGGGAGAGAAACGAAGTGTTCCCGTTCCTTTAAGGTCAAGAAGGGCTTCCTGATTATCCACGGAAGAGCCGTTACGGTAGACCCAAGCAGTAAACGTAAAGGCAGACTGTCCCTTGAAAAGACGGGAATCCAAAGAAAGATAAGAAGTCGGTACGGAGTTTTCTCTGCGGATCAAGGCGTAACCGTTCTTCTCGCTCAGTTTTGCAGTATCAATTAAAGCACAACCATTATCCACCGTTGCGGGGATATCACCGGAATGGTAGTCGGTACCGGCGGCAAAGGTCCCTTCAAACAGATATGCCGCCCAGGAATAATTATGCTTTTCCGTAGGAATGGGTGTGGGATCATCCACCGAAGGGGTATCGGTCGTTCCCGGGTTGGGGGTATCCTGTTCCTCGGCGTAAAAATCCTTGACCGGCTGATTTTTTAAAGTAAGAATCTTGACCGAATCCAATGCCCTGTCAGTTACGTAAAGATCGTCCAGAACTACATCGTGGAACGCTGCTTTTTTACAGGTCATATCGGAAAAATTCAAATATTTTGCCGATATGGAAGATCCGGAAGTTTTTCCGTTAACGTACAAGGTAAGCAAGGAAACGGTTCCGGATTTTTTGTAGGTGATTGCCACGTGGTACCAAGAGGTATCTTCCGAAAGAACCTGGGACAGATCGTAAGAACAGGTTGCTTGATTTTTGCCGTCATTTGCCGACAGTTTAAGCGAAATTGCGTCGTTCTCTACCACGTATCCCAATTCCAAGGATTGTTTTTTAGATCCGTTAAGCAAAAAGACGGTAGATCGATTTTCCGCTTCTTCTAAGGAAATACGAGTCCAAAAACCCAAAGTAAATTGAGAATTTGCATCAAAAAGTTTGCTGTTCAGGTTAAAATAACCTTTTATCCCACCGTTACGGTAACCCACCGCATCCTCAATCATTGACGCCCCGAACTCTTTGGTGGACAGGGGGTACGAAGTTCCCTCTCCAGCAGTTAAATTGGAAGAAACGTCAAAGGTATAAGCGGCATGGGTTGATTCATTCGCCGTAATATCGGTGGATTCCGACGCATTTTCGGAAGAATTATCGGAAACCGTATCGGTCGTGCCGTAAGAGGTCAAAGAAAAGCACAGGGGCGACAACATCAGACACGCCAGCCCCAAAGCAAAAAGACGAGACCATACTTTTTTAAAATTCATAAGCTCCTCCTATGGAAATGAGCGAATATGCTATCTATACATATATATTTTATTGTACTACAAAACCGGGATTTTGTCAAGTACACAACGACATTTTGAACCATTTTTGAAAACTCTTGCATTTCTGTCAAAAATGTTATATAATGAAAGGAAAGAATACATTGAGGAGATACGTATGGAATTGGAACGACTGCTTCTCCGGGTGAAAAATCCGGCGTGGTATAGCGGTGGAGAATTAAACAGCATCGTCAAGGATAAAAACAAGGTTCAAACTCGGTTTGCCTTTTGTTTTCCCGATTTGTACGACGTGGCGATGTCCCACTTGGGAATTAAAATTTTATATGATATTTTGAATCGCAGAGATGATATTTGGTGCGAACGGGTCTGTGCCCCGGCTCCGGATATGGAAGAACTGATGCGGGAAAAGAATGTGCCTTTGTTTGGGCTGGAAAGCCGGGATCCCATTAAAGATTTCGACTTTATTGCTTTTACGCTGCAATACGAGTTGAGTTATACCAATGTTCTGAACATGTTGGATCTGGCAGGTTTGCCGGTACGCTCCGCAGATCGGACCGATGATATGCCGGTGGTAATCGCCGGAGGTCCTTGCACCGTAAATCCGGAACCGATGGCAGATTTTATCGACCTTTTTAACATCGGAGAAGGGGAAGAAACCCTTTTGGAATTGGTGGATTTGTGGCAAGAATGCAAAGGGAACAAAAAACTGTTTTTGGAAAAAGCAGATCAAATGGAATCTTGTTACGTTCCCGCGTTGCATGACCGAAAGGTGAAAGTTCGCCGCCGGATCATCAAAGATCTGGACCGTGTTGCTTACCCCGAAAAACTGATCGTTCCCAACGCAAAGGTGATTCACGATCGTATTTCCATGGAAATTATGCGGGGTTGTATCCGGGGTTGCCGGTTCTGTCAGGCGGGAATGATCTACCGTCCTTTTCGGCAAAAATCTCCGGAAGTGATGATGGAAAACATTAAAAAACTTTGCAGATCCACGGGTTATGAAGAAATTTCTTTGACGTCTCTGTCCAGCAGTGACTACGAAAAGTTACCGGAGTTTGCGGATATGCTTTTGGATTATTGCAATCCCAGAAAAATCAATTTGGCTCTCCCCTCTTTGCGGATTGACAATTTCTCCGAAGATCTTTTGCGAAAGCTTCGTGCCGTGCGTTCTTCCGGGCTGACCTTTGCCCCCGAAGCGGGGACCCAGCGGTTACGGGACGTAATCAACAAAAATATTACGGAAGAAGATATTTTTGAATCCTGTAGAATTGCTTTCAACGGAGGAAATACCGCCGTTAAATTGTATTTTATGATCGGACTTCCCACCGAGACGGACGAAGATATTTTGGGAATTGCCGATCTTGCCCAGCGAATCGTGGATTATTATTATCAGCTGAAAACCAAGAAAAACGGTAAGGGCATTTCGGTGACCATCAGTTTGTCCACCTTCGTACCCAAACCCTTTACCCCCTTCCAATGGGAGCCTCAAATTCCCCTGGAAGAAATACACCGCCGTCAGCAGTTGCTGAAAAATGCGATTACCTCCCGGAAAATTCGGTTGAATTATCACGAAGGAAAAACCAGTGTCTTGGAAGGCGTCTTCTCCCGCGGCGATCAGAATCTAGGAAAATTGATCTACTGTGCTTGGAAAAAGGGCTGTATTTTGGACGCATGGGACGAACATTTCAAATATGATGCCTGGCTGGAAGCCATGGACGAATGCGGTATTAAAATTGAGGATTATGCCGGTCGGCGTTACGCCTACGATGAAGAATTACCATGGGACGTTGTGGACTGCGGCGTTTCCAAAGAATTTTTGATTCGGGAATCCCGGCTTTCTTATGAAAACAAAACGTCCCCCAACTGTAAACAGAAATGTTTGGGGTGCGGTGTAAAGAAAATTTGCGGAGGTGACGTGTGTGATCCGGATCGTGTTTGAGAAAAAAGATACGGCAATTTATATGTCCCACCTGGATTTGATGCGGTGCATGACCCGAGCTCTGACCCGGGCGGAAATTCCGGTAAAATACACGGAAGGATTTAATCCCCACCCCTACCTGGTGTTTGCAGCTCCGTTGGCGTTGGGAATCGCCGGCGAACAGGAATATTTTGAAATTAAAATCACCGAAGACATGGCGTTTTCGGAAATGAAAGACCGTCTGGATCAAGTCCTTCCCCAAGGATTGAAGATTCTGGACGTTTTGGAATCGGAAAACGATTTTAACGACATTGAAAGTGCCAATTATCGGGTTTTTGTGGAAGATAAAACCGCGGAAAACTGGAACGTCTTTTTTGCTCAACAAACCATTCCTGCAGAAAAGAAAACCAAGCGGGGCATGGAAACGGTAGACCTGAAAACCGAGATTTTCGGCTGTGAGGCAGAAAATGTGGAACGGGGAGTCCTTTTGAAGCTTCATCTCCCCTGCGGAAACCGTAGAAATCTGTCTCCTCTGTTGGTGGTTAAAACCTTTGCCCCCGGCGATGACGTTTACTATACGGCAACGAGAACCGGGTTTTTGGACAAAAACGGTAAGAGATTCTAAAATTTGTCACAATTTCGTGACAGATAAAAGATAATCAGATGTTATAATCTACACAAAAGAACTGCTTTTGCAGTTTTTTCCAAACGTCAGTCGCAATTCCCTGACGGTAAAATAAAAAT
>JAZRUJ010000087.1:0-39443 GCA_045652445.1 Eubacteriales bacterium
TGGGGGGGGGGGGGGGTTGAGGGGGAAGGGGGCCAGGGGGAGATGGTTCTTTTGCGGGCGGATATGGACGGACTCCCGTTAAAAGAAGAAGCGGATTTGGAATTTTCTTCGCAAAACGGCAATTTTCATGGGTGCGGACACGACCTTCACACGGCCATACTGTTGGGGGTGGCGGCGTTGGTCAAAAAGGCGGAGAGGCAACTTTCCGGCGGGGTTCGATTTTTTTTCCAAACCGGGGAAGAGACTCTGCAAGGAGCTTCCGCCGGTATTCAGGCGGGGGTCTGCCGGGGTGTGAGCCGGGCGTATATGCTCCATTGTGCCGTCAATACCAACCTCAAGACTGGCACGGTTATCCTTCCTCCCGAGGGGATTATTGCACCCTCTGCGGATTATTTTGAAATCACCGTTCATGGCAAGGGGTGTCACGGTGCCGACCCTGCCTCGGGAATTGACCCCCTATCGGCGGCGGCTCGGATTTTGACGGGATTACAGCACCTTTCTGCCCGGGAGATTCCCTCGGGGGAACGGGCGGCAATCACCGTCGGTACCTTGCAGGGGGGCGACGCCTTTAACGTAATCCCCAACCGGGCGGTGTTGCGGGGCAGTTTGCGGTGTTATGACGAAGCCTTCCGCAAGACCCTGAAAGTACGGGTGGAGGAGATTGCAAAATTAATTTCCGTCGCCTTTTCCGCCCGAGCAGACGTGTCGTTTCCCTTCGGTTGTCCTACCTTATATAATAATAAGGCGGTGCGGGAAGAAAGTTTGACGGGGTTGCAGTCTGTTTGCAAAGATTTTCTTTTGGTCTTGCAGACCCCCTCGGGAACGGCGGGGTCGGAAGACTTTGCTCTCATTTCCCGCACCGTTCCGTCTCTTATGGTAGCCCTTGCCGCGGGGAATCCCGGTGTGGGGTTGCATCACCCCAACGTCACCTTTGACGAATCTTGCCTTTCCTACGGTGTTGCCGCGTTGATGGGAATGCTTTCGTGGGAATCCAAAAGGGAATGAGGGAAAAAATGTCATTTTGGAGTGCAAAGGCGTATGCTTTTGCACTCCGTTTTAATGTTTTTTTCTTTCAAAGCCGATAAAAATGAAATTAAAGTCCCGCTTTTGCATTTATTTTTTCATAATTATACATATTTTCATTTGTCTATCGTCAGGTTGCACAAAAAAGCTCCAATTACATTGTAATATTTGCCGAAATGATTGTCTTAATTGTAAACTGTTGCAAAAACCCCTTGCAAAATTCATTTTCCTATGCTAAAATATAAGAACCGAGATAGAGGGCTCGGTGACTTTGCTTTCCACGGAAGACAAACATCAAGACCTCATCAAAAAAACAGGGGTGGCTCCCATAAAAGGCCAGAAAAATACAAAAGGAGAAATTTGTATGAAAAAGACACTCGCAATGATCCTCTCCATCGCACTTGCACTGTCTCTGCTTACGGTTGGATTCGTGTTCACCGCAAGCGCAGACGCAATTGAACTTCCCAATCCCGACGCTATCTGGGATGAAACGGAAGCAAGTTATAAAGCAACTTCCGTTGAACTTCGCGCTGGCCGACTCACCGGCTCCACCGGCGTTATTCTTAGTGCCGAAAATCCGACGGTTGATATTGCAGCAAACGAAGCTCTTCTGGCTGCTTGGCCCTATCAGAGAGGTACTCTTACCTTTGATAACGGCGTTCTGACCATCGCTGATCTCGTTCTGAAAGATGGTGTTGATACTAGCACTTTGGCAAACGACCAGAAGCCCAACATCGTTGGTTACGGTGCTTTGAAAGTTATTATTTCCGGCGATTTCTTCGGCGTTATCCGTAACGACGAAATCAACACTAACAACGCCGCCGGCTCTTTGTTCATTACCGGTGACGAAGTCAACGGCGGTTTCTGGACCAACAACGCATGGAACGACGCCCAGGATGAGAACAACTTCCGTAATTACGGTTCTCTGTACGTTTACGGCAACCTCGGTTTTGATATCGTTGGTTCTCTCTTTGGTTATGGTTCTGGTCTGACCGCTTATTTTGCTCCCAGCAAAGATTCCAAGTGGGATATCCACGATGAAAAACCGCTTTTTCCGAGACATGGCAGCTACGTTAGTGAGTACGCTAATTTGATCTTTGCCGGCGATGCTAAAATTGAAGTAGGCGCTACCGCAGATCCCATGTTCGCCTGGGATGCTAATTTTACTCCCGACATCATTATTGATTCCGCTGACGTAACCTTTGGTAACCCAGAGGATACCTACGGTTGGGGTGAATCCGGCAGTGACAGATATGACATCTACGGTGCTCCTATTTATCTTCAGAACGGTGCTACTCTGAACCTTGCTCACGTTTACCACGACGCGGTCACGACCGAGGAGGCCTTCGCTCAACAAATCCTTGATAAAATCACCCTTGATGAAAACACCTGTACGGTTTACGCACGCGGTGAATACAAACTTGGTTATGATCCTGCTTCTGTAGAACTGCCCGACGGTCTGAAAGATCAAGGCGGAACGAAAGACATTACCCTGACCTACGTCCCCATGACCGAAAATGACCAACCTTCCTACTACGTTGACGTAGAGTGGACCGACCTGACCTTTGCCTACACCGCAGCCGGTGCCGGTACCTGGACTCCCAGCGAACACGCTTACAAGGGTTCCTCCGTAGAAAAGTGGGAAGTTGAAAACGATAACGTTACCGTTACCAACCACTCCAACAGAGAAGTTAACGTTTCTTTGACCCTTGAATCCGACGTTACTTTCGCTATCACTGCTAACGACGTTGCATACGAAGCTCCCGTTGCTGCTGATGCAGCCGGCGGCGTTGTCGTATTCGACCTGCAACCTTCCGGTTCTTTGAACGGCGAAGACGGTAAGACCGAAGCAATCGGTACTGTTACCGTTAAGTTTGCTCCTGTTGCATAATTTTGTCGGTAAGAACGCTATACTAACTATATAAAGGAGATTTATATTATGAAAAAAGCATTTGCGTTGCTTTTGACTCTTGCTTTGATTGCAACCATGACCGTAGCTTCTTTCGCAGTGGAAGTTCCTGCCGATGAAGGTGCGCAAGAAACTTTGTACGCTTCTTATACCGCTGGTGTTGATATGGGTGCCGTTTACGGCGTTGAACTGGACTGGAACGGCAATAGCATGGTATTCAAATACAATGCCGGTACCCAAGGTGCCTGGGATGCTGAAAATCACGAATATGCCGCTCCCACCGATGCAGGCTGGACAGTTGACACTCTGACCATCACGGTAAAGAACCACTCTAACGCACAGGTTTATACCTCCGTTTCTGTAAGAGACGTTGCTGGTGACGGCATTACCGTTGCTGCTGACGGTGCAACGGAATACACCATGGAACAGGCCTTTATTGGTACTTCCTATGCAGAAGCTACTCCCTACACCTTTACTGTAAAGGTAACCGATGGTATCCCCACCGGTCCTATCGAAGGTGCAATTGCTACTGCTACTGTTAGATTCGCTACTGTTGGCTAATTCATCATTGCGTTTGATGTCTTAAACAAATGAAGTCCGCCCCCGGAAATGTGCCGGGGGCGGATTTTATTGTGCATACAGAACAAGGTCGGTGCGGAAAGATCCGCACCGACCTTGTTGATTGTTTGATTTCGTTTTTACTGTTGATTCAATTCTTGCAAAACCGCGGTTGTGGAGTAGACGGCGTCGTTTCGAATATAGGTGAGGGTGATGGAATCTCCAATCTTGCCGGATTGTACGACTTTTTTCAATTGCTCAATGCTTTCGATGGTGGTGTTGTCCACTTTGATGATGATGTCTCCCGCTTGGAGGCCGGCTTTGTCTGCCGCACCGCCGGGAACAACTTCCACAACGTAAGCACCTTTCACGTCGCTGGTATTGTTGTCATAGCCGGAAATTCCGATTCCCGGACGGGTTACTTTGCCGGAATTCATCAATTCTTCCGCCAGGGGGAGAACTTCGTCGATCTGCAAGGCAAAGCCGAGATTTTCGTAGGTGCCGGAAATCTTGATGGAGTTGATTCCAATAACCTGACCGTAGACGTTAACCAACGGTCCGCCGGAGTTTCCTTGATTGATGGGGGCATCGTGCTGAATCAGATCCAGGGTGTATCCCAATTCGGGGAATTTCAAGCTTTCCCGAATGGCGGAGACCATGCCCTGGGTTGCGGTATAGGACAGGTTTTCCGCGTACGGTGTCCCGATGGCGATGACCATATCCCCCGGCACAACCTTGGCAGATTGCCCGAATTCCGCGGCGATAAGCCCGGTGGCGTTGATCTTGATGACTGCCGTATCCGACTGGGAATCCGCACCCACCAAGGTTGCGGTGTAGGAATTGCCGGAAGAATCGGTGACGGCAATGCGGGTCGCCCCCTCTACCACGTGGGCGTTGGTGAGAATATAACCGTTATCGGTATAAATAATTCCCGTTCCGAATCCTTTCGGAGTAGAAATCGTAACCACCGAGGGAGAAACTTTTGCGATAATCTCTTGGGGAGTCAGCTGGTCTTTTTCGGTCACGTCGGTGCGATAGTTATAGGAAGGGGTGTTGCTTTGGGGAATTTGAAACGCTTGGTTGTTCTTCCCCGCCGCCCAAATGGCAAAGGCACCCAAAAGCAAGGAAATGGAAAGGGCAATAATGGCGATAACCATCCAAATTCCGTTTTTCGCCGGTTTGGGAACTTCCTCAATTTGCGGCGGTGCTTCCGGAATCGGCGGTTCCGGTTCCCGGGGATCTTCCGGAATTGGCGGTTCCGACTCCGGCTCGTTTGCAGGAACTTCTTCGGGAATCGGTTCCACAGGCTCTGCCACGGGAGGTCGCTCCACGGGAAGAGTTGGCTCTTCGGTTTCAGGAATTTTCGGGGTAAATTCGTCTTGATTCATATCAAATTCTCCTTTTGAGAAAAAAATGCAAGGTTTGTCGGAAGCGACCGCCGGGATTCTTTTCCATGGGAAAAATTCCGGCGATCCTTCACGTAAGAAGGTGATCCATCTTCTGTACCATTATTATATCACCCTTTTTGGGGGTGGTTATGACGCAATTTTGGAAAAATTATGGGATTTACAACAAATCCCACCGGGTGATGTGATACTGCAGACAATCCGCCGTATTTCCCCCCAGGGAAATGTATGCGGCAAGGGTCTTTCGATAGCGGTACCCCGCCTTCTCCAACACCCGCAAGGACGCCTTGTTCTCCGGGTGGCAGACCGCAACGATCTCGTCCATGGAAAGGGACGACAGGGCGTACTCGGTGAGTGCTGCAAGGCATTCGGTGGCGTACCCTTGCCCCCAACACTTACGATTTAGCCAATATCCCACTTCGGCGGAGCGATTGAAAAAGTCCACTTGATTCAGGTGGATCAGCCCCAACACTTTCGCGTCGTCTTTCCGTTCGATTGCCCATTCGGTGCAAAGCCCGGATTCCAGCTGGCTTTGAATATTCTCCACCATCTGTGCCGTTTCCTCCCGGTCATAGGGACCCCAGGGTTCGTATTTGGTCACCCACGGGTCGGAGGTTGCCTCCAGAAGATCGTCTACGTCGGCACGAAACACCTTGCGAAGACGAAGCCGGGGCGTTTCTATAACGGGATATGGCTCCATGCGGCGGAGAAACTCCCGTTCAAATTGTTTTTCCGGTTTCATAGGTTATGGATTTCCGTATTTTGCTACGAATTCTTCGTAACAGATTCCTTCACTCATAATAATTTGGGCAGCTTTTTTGCCCACGTAACGGTAGTGCCAGGGTTCGTAAATAATTTTGGTAACGTCGGTCTTGTCTTGGGGATAGCGGAGAATAAAGCCAAATTCCGCACAGTGGGTAGAAAGCCAGCGGTAGGCGTCGGTTTTTGCAAAACCGCTGTCCAGCCGATTGTAAGAGGGGGTGGTGATGTCCGCCGCAAGTCCCGTATGATGCTCCGAAGTGCCGGGGACGGCGATAATGGTGGCGGTGGTTGCCACGGCGTCTTCGTAGGAATAGCCTTTGTTTATGTATTCCTGAACTTTGTTGTTAAAATTGGTGGTTTGGGTGTTCAGATTCCGGTAGGTGGACCGGGGAATCAGGGTGATTCCGTCGGCTTTTGCCGCCGCAAACATGGCGGACATGGCTTCCACGATCCGGGCGTCCAGCCGGGCGGAATATCCGTTCAGCGTTACGGTGGTCAGCTGGGGTGAATATCCCTCGGGGAGAGGATTGTCCGGATTGAGCAAAATCAAATTCCATGCGGTAAAATCAAAGCTTCCGTCCTCGTTGACTCCGGAATTATCGTCCGGGGCGGTGATGGGTGCGGAAGAATCGGTGGAAGAATCGGTAGAAGAATTGGTGGTCTTCGACCCGGTATCGGTGGACACCGAGGTATCGGTCTCGGATTGGGTGGTTTTTTCTTCCGAGGAGACCGAAACGTCAGGGGTATCCGTAGCGTCGGTTTGGGTGTTTTCGGAAGATAAGACCAAAGTGTTCGTGTCGGTGCTGCCCTGTACCGGTTGTGCCTCCGGCAACAGGCGGTTGATTCCCACCATAACCCCCACCGCGGCAAGGGATAGGAGGGTGGCAACGACCAAGATGCGGTTTCGTCTCTTGGCGGCTTTTCGGGAGGTACGGCTCATAAAGAATCCTCCAAAATGGTTAAATTTCGTAGCATGGTGGCTTTCCCCCGCCAGGCAAAGGCACGCAAAGCGTACTTTTCCCGAAATTGCCGGTCGGAGAGCCCTTCCAGGTCGTTCAAGGTCAGCCGGGGGAGAATTTCGTTGGGGGGAAGGGCGATGGACGCTACTTCCAGTCCCTGATTATGGGGACAAACTTCGGAACAGCGGTCACAACCCCACGCCATGCGGTTTTTTCGCAAGGCGGAAGCTTCTTCTTCCGTCAATTCCCCTTTTTTTTGGGTGATGTAAGCAAGGCATTTGGTGTAATCAAAGCCGGCTTCGGACAACGCCCCGTTGGGGCAGGCATCAATACAGCGGCAACAGGTCCCGCAATTCCGCTGTATAGGGTTTGCGGCAATTTGAAAGGTTCCGTCGGTAATAATTTCCCCCAAAAACACGAAAGAGCCTTTTTCGGTAATGCACAAATGATTCTTTCCCCGTACGGCAAGTCCGGAAATCAGGGCGGCTTTTTGCTCGTCCACGGGGGAGTTGTCGGTAAAGGGTTTAAAATACAGGTTGGGGTACAGGGATTTTAGTTCTGCTCCGATTTGTGCCAAAATGTCGCCGAAATATCGGTGATAATCCGGCAATGCGGCAAATCGGGCAAGGTTTTGACCCTCCGTTGTGGGGAAATAATAGGGCAGGGCGGTGATTAATACCGTCTTTGCTCCGTCCACCGGGCGGAGGGAAACCGATTCAAAGGGGACGGAAGCTACGGGCAGTCCCCGGCGGGTAAAACATTCGGCGACAGGGTTCACGTTCCGTTGCTTCCTTTCCTAAGATTATTCTTCGCTGGAGGGGGTGTTGATTTCTTCGGTGTTTTTCACAGGTTCTTCTACGGGAAGTTCGTCGGATTCTTCCTTTTCAGCAAACACTTCTTCCGGTAATTTTCCGTCCAGCAAGGCACGGAATTGGTCGCCGGTGATCTTTTCGTGAATCATCAACTGTTGGGCGATGGTGTGAAGTTGGGGCAGTTTATCCTGCAAAATGCCCTTGGCACGGTCGTACTGTTCGTCGATGATGCGTTTGATTTCATCGTCGATGGTGGCGGCGACTTTTTCCGAATAGGTCTTGGATTCGGCGGTAAAGTCTCTGCCCAGGAACACTTCTTCTCTGCCGGTTCCGAACAGGATGGGACCCAGTTTTTCCGACATCCCGTATCGCATTACCATCTGCCGAGCAAGGTCGGTGACCATCTGAATATCCCCGGAAGCCCCGGTGGAAATATCGTCCAGGCACAGTTCTTCTGCAGCTCTGCCGCCCATACCGTGAACAATGCGGTCCAGCATTTCTTTTTTGGACATATAACTCTTGTTTTCCACGGGAAGATAGGAAGTGTATCCTCCTGCCATGCCCCGGGGAATGATAGAGATTTCATTGACCTGGCTGTTGCCGTCGGCAACCACCGTAACGATGGCGTGACCTGCTTCGTGGTAGGCGGTCAATTTCTTTTCTTTTTCGGTGATCAGGCGGGATTTCTTTTCCACGCCCAATTCCACTTTCATGATGGCGTCGGTGATTTCTGCCATGGTAATGGTTTTCCGGTTTGCCCGTGCCGCAAGGAGGGCGGCTTCGTTCAGCACGTTTTCCAATTCCGCAGGAGCAAAGCCGGAGGTGGCTTTTGCCACGTTTTCAAAGTTCACGTCTTTGCCCATGGGCTTTTTCCGGGCGTGAATGCGGAGAATTTCTTCTCTTGCCTTCACGTCGGGCAGGTGAATGACGATTTGACGGTCAAAACGACCGGGACGGAGCAACGCACTGTCCAAAACGTCGGGACGGTTGGTGGCAGCCATAACGATGACCCCTTCGTTTTGTTCAAATCCGTCCATTTCCACCAAAAGTTGGTTCAAGGTTTGTTCCCGTTCGTCGTTTCCGCCACCGAGACCGGCACCTCTCTGCCGACCGACGGCATCAATTTCGTCAATAAAAATAATACAGGGAGCATTTTTCTTGGCTTGGTCAAAGGTGTCCCGCACACGGGAAGCACCCACCCCAACGTACAGTTCCACAAAGTCAGACCCGGAAATGCTGAAGAAAGGAACCCCCGCTTCTCCGGCGGTGGCTTTTGCCATGTAGGTTTTCCCGGTCCCCGGAGGGCCTACCATCAGTACGCCTCGGGGAATTCTTGCTCCAAGGTCGGTATATTTTTTGGGATTTTTCAAAAATTCGACGATTTCTTGCAGTTCTTCTTTTTCTTCGTCTGCACCGGCAACGTCCTGGAAGGTAACTTTGTTTTTCCCGGATTCTGCCAATCTCAGTTTGGCACGGCTGAATCCCATGGCACCGTTTTTCCCTCCCCCGGACATTTGCTTCATCATAATCCAGGCGAAAAACGCCACGGAGCCGATGAGCAGAACGTAGGGGATATAGGTAACCCAAACGGGCAACGAGGCTGCCTGTTGAATATCATACCCCTCGGAAAGAATGCCGTGCTCTACGGCAGAGTCGATATACGGTTGCACCTGGTCCAAAAACCGGGCGGTACTGTATAGCAAAAAGGTTTCTTCCTTTGCGGGAGAGCCGTCTTCGGTTCTCAGTTTGTACGTCAGTTTGTTTCCGACAATTTGAAATTCCGTAACCTGTTCGGTCTTAAAAAAGGATACGATATCGGAATATTTTGCATCTTCCTGCTTGGTCAGGTTGCTGATTAGGGTGGCGGCGATGACGCACACCAAAATCAGAACCACCCAAGAAACGATGCTGCGGATACGATTGCTTTTGTTCAAGGGAATGCCTCCTGTAATGTGAAGTGGTCGTTTGTTTAGTCTTCGGTAAATTCAATAACCCCGACGTAGGGGAGATTGCGATGTTTTTCTTGATAGTCCAACCCGTAGCCTACCACAAATTTGTCGGGAATGGTAAAGCCGGTGTATTCAATGGGTACCACGTGGGTATGCCGGGAGGGTTTATCCAACAGGGATACGATCTTCAGGGAATTGACGTTTCTTGCCCGAAGGATATCAATGAGTTTGGAAAGGGTGTTGCCGCTGTCGAGAATATCTTCTACGATCAAAACGTCTTTCCCGGCAATATCCACCGAAAGATCCTTGACGATTTTGATAACGCCGCTGGATTCGGTGCCGTCGCCGTAGCTGGAGACCACCATGAAGTCAATGCGGACGTCCAAATCTACTTCCCGCATCAGGTCGGCGAGAAACACCACCGCTCCTTTGAGGATAGAAACCATCAGCACTTCTTTGCCTTTGTAGTCTTCGGAAATTTGTGCCGCAAGTTCTTTGATTCGGGTTTTCAGTTCTTCTTCGGTGATGTAAGGGGTGATGTTGTATCCCATAATTGGGTTCCTCCGTTATGTATGTATATGGTTTTTTCTTTCTTTTTATTGTTCCGAAAGAGAGATAAAATATCCCTCTTCTCCGATTTGGGGTAAGATTTTTTGATTGACCCCCGCTTGTTCGCACCACAAAAGGGTTTCGTTCTGGGTCAAAACCCAAAGGCGATCCCGTTGCGGTTGGGGAATTTTTAATTCAATCAATCGCTTTTTTAGGGTTTTTGTGCCACCCGCTGTTCCGATCTTGTCTCCTTCCCTGCGAGGCCGCAGAGTAAGAGGCAGGATTGCGGGAATTAAGGTGTGCCGATTTTCTTTGGTGGCAAGGGTTCTTGAAAGGGTCAAGGTTCTTCCGTCGCAAAGTACGGTGGATTCGCTTGTAATTTCGGTTTTCTGCAACGGTTCTTCCGGGACGGTGACGGTCAGTTGGTTTTGCCCCAAATGGAGCCGGTAGCGTCGGTCAAACTCCACCGTTCCCGTAGGCTTTTGCAACAGAGCCAGGGCTTGTTCCGTTTGTTCGTAAGATAAAATTTTCCCCTTCGACTCAAACCAGGACCGTAAGATTTCCGCCTGTTCTCCCCGGGGAAGTTCTGTCAGTCGGTCTGCGGGGATTTGCGAGGGATAAGTTGCGAGAAATTCTTCTGCCCGTTGGGTCAACGCCTGTTGTTGGTGTTGCATGATTTCCGCGGTGCGTCCCACAGTTTGCCGTAAGTTAGGATTGATTTTTTCCATCTCCGGCAAAATTACGTGGCGGATGCGATTGCGGGTAAAGGAGAGATCTTCGTTGGACGGGTCATTTACAAAGGGAATGGAATGTGCGGTGCAATATTGCAAAATATCCCGTTTTTCCCATTGTAGCAAGGGGCGAATCAGGGTAATTCCATCTTCTTTCCGCAGAGGAGAAATGCCGCACAGCCCCTTGGCTCCGCTTCCGTGGATCAGGTGCAACAGCACCGTTTCACATTGGTCGTCCAAGGTGTGGGCGGTGGCAAGGTGGGTGGCTCCCACCTGTTGGGCATAGGTCTTGAAAAAGCCGTAGCGAAGCCGCCGGGCGGCGGATTCCACCGTTTCGCCCTTTTGCATGGCGTCCTTTACCGAGGTGTGAAAAACTTTACAGTCAATCCCCAATCGGCTGCAGTATTCTTCCACCAACACCGCTTCTTCGTCCGATTCGGGGCGAAGTCCGTGATGCACGTGGGCAACGTACAGGGGGAAATCCCAAGTCTCGTTGGCGTAGGCATGAAGCATCGCCATGGAATCTCCGCCGCCGGAAACTGCCAGGATTAACCCCTTGCAGTTTTCGTGCAATCGGTTCTCCCGATCAAGTTCCATCGCCGTATCCCTCCGGAATGGTCACGTTGGGGGCTTGGGCGGTAAACGCGGTGTATCGTCCGTCCCAGTTCAGGGTGATTTTCCCTACGGAGCCGTGACGGTTTTTGGAGATATGTACCACACAGGTATTTTTCTTTGCCGCGTCTTTTTCGTAATAGTCCCGGGCAAGGAATACGATGACGTCTGCGTCTTGTTCGATAGACCCGGATTCCCGCAAGTCGGAAAGCTGGGGTGTGGGGTCTTCCCGTTTTTCAATTCCACGGGAAAGCTGGGACAGGAGAATGATGGGGACGTTCAATTCTTTTGCCATCAATTTCAACGACCGGGTGATGTTGGAAATTTCGGTAACCCGGTTGTCCTTCCCCGAACCGCCCGAAGACATCAGTTGCAGGTAGTCGATGACCACCAGCCCCAAGTCGGGGACTTTCTTTAACTTTGCCTTCATGTCCAAGGCGGAGATGTTTCCGTTTTCGTCGATGAAGAATTTCGCATTCCGGAGATTGGAACGCCAGACCCGGAGCAATTCTTCCCAGTCTCGGGCGTCCAATTTGCCCAACCGGAGTTTTTCGCTTTCAATTTTACAAGCGGTGGAGATGATTCGTCGTGCCAATTGTTCTTTGGACATTTCCAAGGAGAAGAATACCACCGATTTTCGGGGATTGTATTGCGAAGATAAGGCAATATTGTAAGCAATATTCAACGCAAAGGAGGTTTTCCCTACCCCGGGACGGGCGGCAAGAATGAACAGGTCACTGTTGTTCAATCCCCCCAGGAAATTGTCAAAATCGGAAATACCCACCTTGATGGGAGCAAACTTTCCGGTCTCGTCTTTTTCCATTTCGGTAAGGCGGTTGATTTCTTCTTTCGCCACGTCTCCCAACAGAGCCAGGTCGTTGGTCTTTTTTCCTTGCGCCACGTCTGCAATCTTCTGTTCTGCCAATCCCAGGACGGTGGGAAGTTCTGCATTGGAGAAGGACAGATCCGAGATTTCTTTGCAGATTTCAATGACTCGGCGGAGGTTTGCCGTGTCGGAAATGATCTTGGTGTAATAATCAATATTCTTCACCGAAGATGCGTTTTCCGCTAAAAGCAACAGGTATTGGCTATCTTCGTCGGAGGTAAATTCTCCTTGCCCCCGGAGTTTGGACAGAAGCAACACCCCTTCGATGGGGTCGTTCTGGTCGTACAGTTCCAGCATGGCTTCGAAGATCATCTGATGGCGTTTTGCGTAGAACTGATCCACCTGCAGCGTGGCTGCCACGGAGCCGATGAGTTCCGGATCCAGCAAAACCGAACCGAGGACGATCTGTTCCGCTTCAATATTATGGGGAAGTTGCCGGTCAAAATCGTATTTCTGTTCCATGAAGTTTCAATTCCTTCTGAGTGAAGTTTCGTTTAGGCGTCCTGTTCTACCAGAACGGTCATTTCGCCGGTGATTTCGGGATACAGTTTCACTTCCGCCGTATATTGACCAAATCCCCGGACGGCAAGTTTCATGTTGATTTTTTTCTTGTCGATTTCAATGCCGGTTTGCTTCTTCAACGCTTCGGCGATGTCTTTTGTGGTCACTGCCCCTTGCAGACAGCCGTTGGCACCGACTTTGCCTTTGATGATGACTTTCACGGTGGAAAGACGGGCCTTCAGTTCCATGGCTGCTTTTTGTTCTTCCGCTTTGTGGAAGGCAGCAGAGGCTTGTTTTGCATTATAAACGTTCATATTTTCCGCGTTGGCTTCCACCGCCAGATTCCGGGGGAACAGATAGTTCCGGGCGTATCCGTCGGAGGTGTTGACCAATTCCCCTTTTTTACCCAGGGATTTTACGTCGGCTTTCAGAATCACTTTCATGGTATTGTATTCCTTTCGGGTGTTATTTCGTTAGAGAGTGGGTAGGGCTTCTGCCAGATATTCGTCGATAAATTCCATCAACTGTCTTTTCGCCGTAGCAAGGTCTGTCTTTTCTACCAAGGCTCCTGCCATGGTCAGGTGACCGCCGCCGTTTTTGAATTTTTCCAAAATCAGCTGGACGTTCACTTCCCCGTAAGAGCGACCGGAAATGTTGGTGTTTCCGTTTTTATCGCAGAACAGGGTGAAGGACGCCTTTGCTCCGGCGATGGAGAGCATTTCGTCGGCGGCTTGGGCTGCGGCAATTTTAAGATTCCCGCTGCCTTCCTCGTCGCATTGGGCGATGGCAAACTGTTTGCGGTACAATTCCGCCTCGGAGACAAAGCGAACTTTGTTCCGGTAGGTTTCCATGTCGGTCTGGAAATATTGCTTGACCGCCACGGTGTCTGCCCCTGCCTTCCGCAAGGTTGCCGAGGCGTCAAAGGTGCAGGTATTGGTGCGAACGGTAAAGTTTTTGGTGTCCAGACAAATCCCTGCCATCAGGGCGTTGGCTTCCATGGCGGGAAGGGAGTACACTTCCATATATTGGAACAGTTCCGTTACCATTTCACAGGTGGAGGAAGCGTAAGGTTCCTGATACAGAAGCCGGGGGTCTTCGATACAGTCCACCCCTTTGCGGTGATGGTCGATGACGAAAATCGTCTTGGCTTTTTTTACAAGTTCCGGGGCTACGGTGTTTTCCGCCCGATGGGTATCTACCACGGCGACGGCAGTCCGTTTGTTTAAGTATTCCGCCGCTTCTTTCCGGGAAATAAACCACGTTGCATGGGCGGGGTCGGACTTCAAATCTTGAAGAAGTTTCCCTGTAAGGTCGGTGGTTTCGTCTACGATAATCTTTGCTTCAATGCCCCGCTGAATGGCAATTCGTGCCATGCCTACGCTGGCACCTAAACTATCCATATCCCCGTAGGCATGTCCCATAATGAGCATGGTGTCGATTTCTTTCAGGTGTTCGGTCAGGGCGTTTGCGATTACGCGGGTTTTAACCCGGGTTCTTCTGGCACCGCCGTTATTCCGTCCACCGTAGAAGGTGTAGCCGTTAACGTGTTTCACCGCCGCTTGGTCCCCGCCTCGGGACAGAGCCATATCCAAAGCTCCCCGTGCCGCTTCTTCTGCTTTTGCAAAACTTCCCGTGTCGGCTCCAACGCCGATGGAAAGGGTGGGGGACAGTTTGGAGGGAGTTTGCATTGCCCGGATTTTGTCCATAATGTCAAACCGGGAGCGTTCAAATTCTGCCAAGGCACGGTTTTCAAAAACGAACAGATACCGTTCCCGTTCCCCGTGGCAGAGAATCCCGCCGGATGCCTGTGCCCATTGGTCGATGGCTTCGTCAATCAGAGCAAGGGTATTGGAACGTTCCGTTTCTTTCAAGCCGGTGAAAATTTCGTCGTAGTTATCCACCATCAAATGGGCGACCACCGGACGGGATAGGTTGTATTCCCGTTTCAGGTGATGATGGTCGGTGGTGTCGAACAGATAGAAAATGAACATTTCTCCCTGCTCCTGGAACTGATAGCAGTCCATGTAGGCGGAATAAAATTTCCCGTCAAAGTTCAGGTCGGTAATCCGATGCTCCAGAATTTCTTTATGAAGCTGTTTTGCATTGTGCAGCGTCAACAGGGTGGCTTCCGACGTGGCGTCGGTGAAAGCTTCGTTGTACCAAAGGATAATGCCTCTCTCGTCGGAAATGATGATGGGAACGGGGAATTCCACCAGACGTTTTTGCGACGTCATGTTCAGCATGTCCACGATGGCGTGGGCAAGTCTTTTCTTCTTTTTCCCAGAAGCAAAAATTCGGATTTCATTGGCAATGACCGACAGGGCAAACAGTACGCACAGAGGAATCCAGACCGTCTTGGGTGTGGTAAGAATGGCGTAAATTGCGGCGGGAATCAAAAACAGATACCCGATTCGGTCAAGAAATGGGTGGGATCGTTTCATTGCAAAGCACCTCCTCCGAATCTGCCCCGCAGATCCCGTCCCGAAGAAAACATGCCTAACAAGAGAAGCAGAGACGAGCCACAGGACGAAAATCCTACCAGCACCGTTGCGATAGTCAAAAAGACCCGGGCAACGGCAGAGGAAATTCGGGTGTTAATGATATACAGAACCAGGGAGAACCCGGCGAACATCAAAACGGCACAAAGCACAGAGACCATGTTGGTTCCGACGATTTGCAAGGCGGAACCGGATTCCAAAAACAGGCCGAGCAGCAAAAACAGAAGATACAGGGGCGATAAAGCCCGTCCGGCACGGTATCCGTCAATGCGGCCCATATATTTTACGTCTACCACCGTCGCCCGTTTTAATGCCATCTTTGTTAGCCACCAAATAGCACAGAGCAGAGCAAGGACGCCGATGGCAAAGAGAGCGGGTAACAGGGATATCAGGGTTTCGGTCAACAACGCCGCCGTTTCTTCCGGGGTGGCAGTGCCAAACAGAGAAGAAAAGTCGTAGGATTCACCGTACAGTTCCGACTGTGTCGCCAAAAGCGTTTGGGCTTCTTGCAGGGCTAGGGTGATCCAGGTCTGCACCTTGGTTTGCAATGCCGTAAGACAGTAGGTTACGTCAAAGGAATTTCCGGGGGAGGAAATCCATACTTGAATCGCCCCGGCAATCCCGGTCATAATTACGGAAGAAATCAGCCCCGTTTGCAGAGAGGCTCCAAAATCCGAACGGTACAGAATGCACAGGGCAAGGGGGAATCCCAATCCGCCCCAGGTGAAGAACATCAAAAGTCCGATCACCGCAGATTTTGCCACAAGTCCGGAAACGAGTGCCACCAAAAGGGCAATAAGGACGGAAAGAAAGGGAATGCGGTAGACCTTTCCTTCCAATTCTTCCGGTTCTTCTTCCGAGAATCGAGCCATGGGATTTTTCCGACGAATGGTTTTTACGTCGGTCCCGCAGATCATTCCCGCGATGAGAAAGACGTTTGCTCCTACAAGACCGGCAATCCATGTTCCCAACAATCCCAGGAACAGGGCCACCGTTCCCGTCAAGGCAAAGCCCAGGGAGAGGAGGGGGTATATCATTTTTCGTTGTTTGAATTTGCTCATGAAAAAACAGACTCCTATTTGTTCCCTCAAGGGGACGCCATACGTGTATTTTGCTTTATAGTACTGAATATTATACTATATAATATAGACGTTGTCAAGACGAAAGCCGAAAATGTCTACAAAACGTTCCGAAAAAACCCCAAATTTGCCCATTTTTCCAATTTGAAAATGTTACAAACAGTTCATAGTTTCTACACCGAAAGTTGCCAAATTATGGTTATAATAGGTTTAGCACTTTACGCCGGAGAGTGCTAAACCTCCGGCATAAAACATAAACTTACAGGAGAAACGGAGGCGTTTAATATGACTTTGAAACCTTTGCTCGACCGGGTTGTGGTCAAGTCTGTGGAAGCAGAAGAAACTACCAAGAGTGGGATTATTTTGGCGGGTTCTGCCAAAGAAAAACCCCAGGTTATGGAAGTGGTTGCCGTAGGTCCCGGCGGAGTTGTGGACGGCAAAGAAGTAGAAATGTACGTGAAGGTGGGCGATAAGGTCATCACTGCCAAATATACCGGCACCGAAGTGAAGATCGACGACACCGAATACACCATCGTCAAGCAGGAAGATATTCTTGCTATCGTGGAATAAGGAGCGATTGAACTATGGCAAAACAAATTTTGTACGGAGAAGAAGCCCGCAAGGCTTTGGAACGGGGCGTCAATCAGTTGGCGGACACCGTAAAAATCACCTTGGGTCCCAAGGGACGCAACGTGGTTCTGGATCGGAAATTCGGAGCACCCCTCATCACCAACGACGGGGTTACGATTGCAAAAGAAGTGGAACTGGACGATCCCTTTGAAAATATGGGTGCCCAGCTGGTGAAAGAAGTTTCCACCAAGACCAACGACGTCGCCGGAGACGGGACGACCACCGCAACTCTGCTTGCACAGGCTCTGGTCAGAGAGGGAATGAAGAACGTTACCGCCGGGGCAAACCCCATCGTTTTGAAGAAGGGTATTCAAAAAGCCGTTGCCGCCGCCGTTGCGGAAATTAAGGCAAATTCCAAAGTGGTAGCCTCTTCCGACGATATCGCCCGGGTTGCCACCGTTTCTTCCGCCGATGAAACCATCGGAAAACTCATCGCCGAAGCCATGGAAAAGGTCACCAACGACGGCGTTATCACCGTGGAAGAAAGCAAAACCGCCGAAACCTACAGCGAAGTTGTGGAAGGCATGATGTTTGACCGGGGTTATATTACTCCCTACATGGTTACCGATACCGATAAGATGGAAGCGGTCATCGACGACGCTTTGATCTTGATTACCGACAAGAAGATCTCCAATATTCAAGAAGTCCTTCCTTTGCTGGAACAGATCGTTCAGGCGGGCAAGAAATTGGTTATCATCGCCGAAGACGTGGAAGGGGAAGCCTTGTCTACCCTGATTGTCAATAAGTTGCGTGGCACCTTTACCTGTGTTGCTGTCAAGGCTCCCGGATTCGGGGATCGCCGTAAGGAAATGCTGCAGGATATCGCCATTCTTACCGGCGGGACTGTCATCAGCGAAGAAATTGGCTTGGATCTGAAGACCGCTACCGTGGATCTTCTGGGTCGTGCCAACCAAGTAAAGGTTCAAAAAGAAAATACCGTCATCGTGGGCGGGAAAGGCGACAAAGAAATGATTGCCGCCCGCGTTGCCCAGATCCGGAAAGGAATTGAAACCACCTCCTCCGATTTCGATCGGGAAAAACTCCAGGAACGCCTGGCAAAATTGGCAGGTGGGGTTGCGGTAATTAAAGTCGGGGCTGCCACCGAAGTGGAAATGAAAGAAAAGAAACTTCGCATTGAAGATGCCCTTGCCGCTACCAAAGCCGCCGTGGAAGAAGGCATGGTCGCCGGGGGCGGAACCGCTTATATTAACGCGATTCCCGCAGTCTCCGCATTGTTGGAATCCACCGAAGAAGTGGACGAAAAGACCGGGGTGAAGATTGTTCTCTCCGCTTTGGAAGCTCCCGTTCGCCAGATTGCCGCTAACGCGGGAATCGACGGATCCATCATTGTGGATCGCATCAAAAATTCCGATAAGAAAAACTACGGCTACGACGCCTACAAAGAAATCTACGGCGATATGTTCGACGCCGGTATCGTGGATCCCACCAAGGTGACCCGTTCCGCCATCGAAAATGCCGCTTCTGCCGCCGCCATGATTCTGACCACCGAATCCATCGTTGCGGATAAGAAAGATCCCGCCGCTGAAGCTGCTGCCGCTGCTGCCGGGGCTGCAGGCGGAATGTATTAATTCCAAAAAACAAAGATTTCCCCGAAGCAAACTCGCTTCGGGGAATTTTTTTGACTACAATATAAAATTGTTAAAATGTTTCCTTTCTTTTTTAAACTTGACAAAATTTCCGATTTATGATATAATAATGCAAAACAACGGATATTGATTTCCGAACAATGAAAGAGACGGTGAAAGCGGAATGGACGAGTGCGGCAGTAGGGCGGGGGCAGACCCCAACCCTTCGGGTGCATACCATCTGCTACTGTAAAATGAATACGGGCATACTGCGGTGCGGTATGTCCGTTTGTTGTTTTTTCAGAGGATTTTTTTATCGCATAATTGAGGTTTTTTAAGTATGTTTGGAGCTGTTATATTACAACTTGTGCTGATTTTTCTTAACGCGGTTTTTGCCAGTGCGGAGACGGCGATCATCTCTTCCAATGCCGCCCGGATCGAACATCTTGCGGCGGACGGAGATAAACGGGCAAAGCGACTGTTGACTCTGACGGGAAACCCCTCCCGGTTTTTATCCACCGTTCAGGTTGCTATTACTCTGGCGGGTTTTTTGGGGAGTGCTTACGCCGCGGACAACTTTGCCCAGCCCCTGGTGGATTGGCTGTTGACCTTGAAAATTCCCGTTCCCGAACAGATTTTGGATTCTGCCTGCGTATTTTTGATTACCGTTCTTCTGTCCTTTTTCAGCATTGTGTTTGGGGAGTTGGTGCCTAAGCGGGTGGCGTTAAAAGACCCGGACAAATCGGCTCTGCAGCTGGCGGGGATTTTGAATTTCGTCTCGGTTTTGTTTGCTCCCTTCGTTTGGATCTTGACCAAATCCACCAACGGCGTTCTTCGGTTAATGCGGATCGACCCTAACGAAGCCGACGACGAAGTGACCGAGGAAGAGATTCGCATGATGTTGGAATCGGGAAGCGAAAAAGGAACTATTGACAAGGCGGAAACCCAGATGATCCGCAATATTTTTGAGTTTGACGATACGGATCTGAGTGAAATTTGCACCCACCGAAAAGACGTGGTGATTTTATACGAAGACGAAGATTTGGAATCTTGGAAGAAAATTCTTTATCAAACTCGCCACTCGTTTTACCCCATTTGCGGAGAGACTGCCGATGACGTAAAGGGTGTTTTGGACGCGGACCAATTTTTCCGTATTTTAGGGACTTCCGATTATGAAACCGCCCTTTCCTCCGCCCGGAAAAAGCCCATGTTTGTTCCCGAACACAGTAAGGCGGATATGCTGTTCTCTAAAATGAAAGAAACCGGCGAAACTTTTGCCGTTTTGATCGACGAATACGGCGGAATGCAAGGGGTCATTACCTTTTACGACCTTTTGGATTGTCTTGTGGGAAATCTGCGAGGCGATGAGCCGGAAGAAATTCGTCAAATGGAAGAAAATCGCTGGGAAATCGACGGTGCCGCTTCCCCCGATCGCGTGGCAGAACTTCTGCGGGTAGCGTTGGACGGAGAAGGCTACGAAACCTTTGGCGGTTACGTGCTGGATCTGTTGGGGGCTGTTCCCGAAGACGGTTCCACGCCCGAAACCGAAACCGAAGATCTTTGGATCAAAGTGAACGCCGTGTCTGATCGCCGTATCGAATCGGTTACGGTTATAAAAAAAGCAAAAGAAGATCAAGAATAAAAAATGCCGGAGGAAATTCCTCCGGCATTTTTGTTATAGTATTTGATTTAACCGTTCAAAAACGTAATCGGTGGCGGCGGTTCGCACGGCGTTGCGTCCCAATGCTCCGAATTGCTTTGTTTCGGTGGTGAGTTTGCCTTGATAATAAAAGCCGAAACAGACCGTTCCCACGGGCTTTTCCGCCGTTCCGCCTTCCGGACCGGCGATGCCGGAAATGGCGACGCCCACTTGAGCATTGTTTTTATCGGAAACGCCTTTTGCCATTTCCCCTGCCGTTTGTTCGCTGACGGCACCCCATTGTTCCAACGTAGCTTTTTCTACCCCCAAAAGCCCTATTTTTGCCTCGTTTGCGTAGGTGATGAAGGAAGCATTCAATACCTTGGACGCCTTGGGGATATCCACTAATCTGGCACAGACCATACCGCCGGTGCAAGATTCTGCAAAAGAAATGGTCAACCCTTGCTGAATAAGTTTGTCCACGACCTGTTCGGCGGTGGAAAAACGTAATTGTTCCGTCATAAAATTCTCCGAAAAAGGAGATGCGTTGGGCATCTCCTTTTTTTGTTTTATTTTTTCGAGGTGACTTTGTTCAAAACCGTTACCGTCAGGATAATTGCCAAAGTAACGATAAAAATACCCAGCATACCCTTGCCCATATAGGGGAGGGTTTCCATCAATCCTTGTACGTCAAGTTTCATTGTAATACCCCCTTATGCCAAAAACGAAAGAATCAGACCCCCGGCGATGACCGAAGCCACCTGACCGGAAACGTTAACACCGATAGCGTGCATGAGAAGAAAGTTCTGATCGTCTTCCGCCAAGCCCATTTTGTTTACTACACGACCCGCCATGGGGAAGGCAGAGATTCCGGCAGCCCCAATCATGGGGTTGATTTTCTTTTTCAGGAAGAGGTTCATAATTTTTGCCAACATAACACCGCCGAAGGTATCAAAGATAAAGGCAAACAGACCAAGCCCCATAATCAGCAGAGTTTCCCACTGTAAAAATTCCGACGCTTTCATCTGGAATGCAATGGTGATTCCCAAGAAAATGGTGATGAGGTTTGCCAAAACTTTTTGAGCGGTTTCGGACAGAGAATTCAAAACGCCGCATTCCCGAATCAGGTTTCCGAACATCAAAAAGCCGATGAGGGAGACCGCGTCAGGGGCAACGAATCCGACCAAAATGGTAACGATGATGGGGAACAAGATTCGAGTGGTTTTGGATACTTCTCTTGCACCGGAATCGTCCATGCGGATCAGCCGTTCTTTTTTTGTGGTGCAGCACTTGATGACTACCGGTTGGATCAGGGGAACCAGTGCCATATACGAATAAGCGGCAACCATGATGGCGGCAAGATAGTTGGATTTCAAGGTTTGAGCCACAAAAATGGCGGTCGGCCCGTCGGCTGCCCCGATGATGGCGATGGAAGCCGCATCGTTCAGGTCAAAGCCTACGAAAGAAGCCAGGCACAGAGTAAAGAAAATACCGAATTGAGCCGCGGCTCCGAACAGCATGTATCTGGGGTTGCGAAGCAGAGGTCCAAAGTCGATCATCGCCCCAATCCCGATAAACAAAATCAGGGGCATCAACTCTCCGTTGTCGATCCCGATGCTGAACAACCGTTCCAGGGTGTGAAAGGCACCGTTTTGAGCAACGGCTTGATCTCCTACCATTTCAATGCCGGGGAGGTTTACGAGGATTGCACCGAATCCCATAGGCAGAAGCAGGGTGGGTTCCATATCTTTCTTAATCGCAAGATAGATCAGAACGCCGCCGATGATCCACATGACGATCTGCTTGACGATCAGCATGGGATCTGCTTGCATCTGTTCAATGATGGGTGCAAACAGGTCGGTAAAAATGCTCATTAATTCAATCTCCTTTGTTTTATAGCACATACAAATCTATTATACCATAATTCTCCAAAAGATACAAGGCGGTTCACATGATTGTCAAAAAATGGATAAAAATAGCACCCGAAATCAAGATCGGGTGCCGTTTTTATTATCCTTTGAAGACCAAGGCGGACATGGGGGGGAGGGTTGCGGCGTTGCGATGCCGCTTTTTGGTGATAAGCTCGGTTTTTGAGCCGTCCAATTCCACCGTTTTTTCTTGGTCGGAGCAGTTGACTGCTACGGTGATAGGGGCGTGGTTTTCGTCCCATCGACGGTAGATGACCAATCCTTGGTGGTCGTAGAGAATGTCCAAATTCCCTTGCCGGAAAACGGGATGTTTTTTTCGCAGATGGCACAGGGTTTTGACCAATTCCTGAATTTTTTTATCTTCCTTTCCCCAGGGGAAATATTGCCGATTCAAGGGGTCGTGTCCCCCCTGCATTCCCGCTTCATCGCCGTAATAGACCGAGGGAATTCCGGGCAGGGTAAACATCAAAATATCGGCAACCATCAATCGTTGTTTTGCGGTGATCAACTGTTGTTCGGTCAACTGTAATGCCACCTGACCCGCCGGATCTTTGGGCAGCGTAACGCCGCTTAACACCGTCAACGCCCGGGGGGTGTCGTGGGTCCCGATGAGGTTCATGGCACAGTGCAGACCGCAGGGGGGATAATTTTCCGTAAGTCCCCGGAGCCGTTCGGCAAACAGGTCGCTGTCTCCGGTCAATACGAAGCCTAAAACCGCGTCTTTCAGCACATAATTCATGACGCTGTCCAACTGTTCCCCCAAAAGGTAGGTGCGGCGAAGTCCGTAGGATTCTTTGTTCGTGGCATCTTCCCACACTTCCCCGATGAACAAGGCGTCGGGGTTTTCTTCTTTGATGGCAATTCTCGCGGCTTGCAGAAAATCGTCGGGAATTTCGTCTGCCACGTCAAACCGCCAGCCGTCGGCTCCCGCCCGGATCCAGCGACGCAAAATTCCGTCTTTCCCCGTCATGTATTCCAGGTAAGCTGGGTTGGATTCGTCCACTTCCGGCAATAATTTAATGCCCCACCAGGCTACGTAATCCTCCGGCCAGGACTTAAACTTAAACCAGGGATAGTAAGGGGATTCTTTGGACTGATACGCCCCTTGGTTGGGGTAAGTTCCGTATTTGTTGAAGTAGATGCTGTCTTCCCCCGTGTGGCTGAACACTCCGTCCAACATCACTTTTATGCCCCGCTTGTGGGCGGCTTTGCAGAGGGATTTGAAATCGTCTTCGTTTCCTAAAAGGGGGTCGATTTTTTCGTAATTGCCCGTGTCGTACCGGTGGTTGGAGTGGGCTTCAAAGATGGGATTCAGATATAGGGCGGTAATGCCCAGATCCTTGAGATAATCCAGTTTTTCTTCGATGCCTTTTAAGTTTCCGCCGAAAAAGTCGGTGGTGTCCAGATCTCCGTTTGCTTCCCGTTTCCAGGTGGGAAGTTCCCCGGGTTTTCGTAGTTTTGCATAGGCTTTTTCGGGGGGCAACACAGGTTCTTTTGCCCGGTAAAACCGGTCCGGGAAGATTTGATAAAAGGTTCCGCCCGCCCAATCTTTGGGCAAAACTTCGGCTTTGTCATAGACCGTCATCTGCCATGCAGAGGGATTTTGCCGTCCGCAGACCGGCTTGTTTCGGGCATCTCTGCCATACACCTTTTTCCCCTCTCGGGTAGTCATTCCAAAGGTGTACCAATAGACTCCCGGAGCCTGGGGGGTGACGGATACGGTCCACCGTTGGTATTGACGGATATTTTCCGCAAAGGTGAGGCAATATTCTTGAGCGTTTTGTCCGTCTTTCGAAAACCACAACACAATCTCCCGGGGACATTCGCCCCGGGGGATCAGTATGGATAAGGTTACTTCCGTTCCGTGGGGGACAGCCCCTACGGGAGAGCGGTAAAAGGCGTTTCGGGAGTCAAACAAGATTCCCGTTTGCCGATCGGAAATGGGAGGGATCACTTGTTTGCCTCCAGGGGATTCATTGCCCAAATATCGTTGGCATAATCTTTAATGCTTCGGTCGGAGGAGAAGAATCCGGCTTTTGCGATGTTGATCAAAGATTTCTTGTTCCACAAGGTTTTTTCGTCGGCATATTCTTTTCCGATGATACCCTGAATCTGGCGATAGGATTCAAAGTCCGCAAGAACCATATAAGGATCGGCAAAGCGGCTGTCCATGGTCAGGCTGTCGGCAAGGTCGGTGAAACTTTCTCCGCAGATTCCGGTACGCAAGGTGTCGATAATCCGACGAATCCGAGGATTGGAATTGTAATAATCCAACGGACGGTAGCCCCGGCGGTACAGGTCGGACACTTCTTCCGTGCGAAGCCCGAACAGGAAGATATTTTCGTCTCCCACTTCCCGGTGGATTTCCACGTTTGCACCGTCCAAAGTTCCGACGGTCAACGCCCCGTTGATCATCAGTTTCATGTTTCCGGTACCGCTGGCTTCGGTTCCCGCTTGGGAAATCTGTTCCGACAGATCGGCGGCGGGCATCAGATATTCCGCCATGGTAACCCGGTAGTTTTCAGCAAAGATGACCCGCAATTTCTTGTTTACCGCAGGATCGTTATTGATCATCTTGGCGATGCAGGAAATGAGCATGATGATCCGTTTTGCCATATAATAGCCGGAAGCGGCTTTTGCGGCAAACAGGAAGGTTCTGGGGGTAAATTCCATCTCCGGATTGTCCTTCAGTTCCAGATACAAAGACAGAATGTGCAGAGCGTTGAGAAGCTGCCGTTTGTATTCGTGCAATCGCTTGACCTGAACGTCCAGCATGAAATCCGGGTCGGGCAGAATATCGCACCCCTCCCGCTTCAGGAATTTGGCAAAGCGTTCTTTGTTGTCTCGTTTGATTTTTTCCAACTGTGCCAAAACTTGGGCGTCGTCTTGGTATTTCAGGAAATCTTCCATCTTGGAAGCATCGTTGATAAAGCCGTCGCCGATACATTCTTTCAAAAGGTTGGTAAGCCCGGGGTTGGACTGACACAGCCAGCGGCGGTGGTCGATGCCGTTGGTCACGTTGGTAAATTTGCCGGGGTATACGTCGTTAAAGTCTTTAAAGACGCGGTCCTGCAAAATTTGAGAGTGCAGGGCGGAAACCCCGTTGACTTTGTTGGACCCGATGACCGAAAGGTTTGCCATGCGAACGGAAGAATTTGCCAGAATTGCCATGCGGGAAATTTTGTCCCAGTCTCCGTTGGTCTTCCGGAACATTTCGTCGCAGAAGCGACGGTTGATTTCCTTGACGATGGAATGGATTCGGGGCAAAATGGCTTGGAACGTGGCTTCCGACCAGGTTTCCAGTGCTTCGGACATAACGGTATGATTGGTGTAGTTGATGGTACGGCAGACGATATCCCAGGATTCGTCCCAGCCGTATCCGCATTCGTCGATAAAAATACGCATTAATTCAGGAATACATAGGGAGGGGTGGGTATCGTTGATGTGAATGACAGCCTTTTCGGGCAAAGTCTTCAAATCGCCGAATTTGGCAAGGTGGGTTTTGATAATGTTCTGCAAGGCGGCGGATACCAAGAAATATTGTTGACGCAACCGCAGAGACTTTCCTTGCAGGTGGTTGTCGGGGGGATAAAGAATTTTGGAAATCATTTCGGCGTTGGTGTTTTCTTCTGCCGCCCGGATATAATCCCCTTGAGAGAAGAGATTCATATCTACGGGATTTTTCGCGGTGGCTTTCCACAGACGCAGCCGGCTGACCCCCTCTGTATCGTAACCGGGAATCATTAAATCGTAAGGAGTGGCACGGATAATATTGGCGTTGTAGTGGTGAACTACCAATCTTCCGTTTTCCCAAGATTCTTCAATATGACCGCCCAAAGGCACGTCCACCGCCTCGTCCAGACGGGGAGTAAGCCACACTTCTCCCATGGGGAGCCAGTGGTCGGACAGTTCCATCTGCCAGCCGTCTACGATTTTTTGCTTGAACATTCCAAGTTCATAGCAAATGCTGTGACCGGTGGCAAGATAATTGCGAGATGCCATGGATTCCATAAAGCACGCCGCCAAACGTCCCAGACCGCCGTTTCCAAGCCCGGCGTCGGGTTCCAGGCGGTACAGGTCGATGGGGCGGAGATTGTACTCTTTCAGGGCTTTTTCAAAGGTTTCTTCTCCAAACAGGGAAAAAACGCAGTTTTTCAAACTTCTCCCCAGAAGAAATTCCATGCACATATAATAAACTTGTTTGCCGTCTTTTTCTTCTACTTCCTTTTCAAAGGCAAGACGCTTGCGAACCGCTTCGTCCCGGGCGACGGTAATGGCACATTTATAAATTTGCTCAATATCCGCATCTTTCGGGTCGGTTCCGTAGAGCCGCAAAAGGCTGTCGTTAATCCGCCGTTTCAGTTCGGCGGCGGTAATGGTAGGTTTGTTCATTGGGGTACCTGCTTTCTTATGGTTAGGTTTATTTTAAGGGAAAATCAGGGCGTTTTCCCCTAACGTGCAATCAAATCCGGAACAAGGTTCCTTTGTGCCAAAGTGATATAAGACACCGGAGAGGGCACCCGTCTCCGGTGTCCGTTTTTTTTGGAATTTACAGCAATTTTTCGTACATTTCCATGTATTGTTTTGCCGAGGCGTCCCAAGAAAAGTCGCATTTTAATGCTCGCAAAAGTAATGCTCGCCATGCTTTTTTGTCTTGGTACAACGCCACGGCCCGTTCGATGGCGGAGAGCATTTCGTGGGCGTTGTAGTTGTCAAAGGTAAAGCCGTTTCCGCCCAAAGATGCGTCAAACACCGAGTCTTTCAGTCCGCCGGTTCTTCGAATGATGGGGGCGGCTCCGTACCGGCAAGCCACCATCTGCACCAATCCGCAGGGTTCACTTTGGGAGGGCATGAGAATGATATCGGCAGATCCGTAGATTCGAGAAGCCAAATGGCTGTTAAAGTCGATGGTTACCGACATTCGATCGGGATATTGTTCCCGGATATTTGTCAGGGCGGTTTCGTATTCCGCATCGCCGGTACCGAGAATTACAAACTGCAAGGGCAGATGAAGAATATCGTGAATGACCCGAAGGATCAGATCCAATCCCTTGTGGGAGACCAGTCGGGAGATGATCCCCACCATGGGAATATCTTTGTTTACCGGCAATCCCAAATCTTTTTGCAGATCCAGTTTGTTCTTCACTTTTTGTGCCGGAGTCCGTGCTGAGAAGGGATGCAGCAGAGCCTTGTCGGTCATGGGGTCGTAGCGGACGGTGTCAATTCCGTTCAAAATCCCCCGCAATTTCCCTTTGTTCCGGGACAAAATGCCTTCCAGACCGTGGGCGTAATAGGCATAAAGGATTTCTTCCGCATAGGTGGGCGATACGGTAGATACCTGATCCGCCGTTTCCACTGCCCCTTTCATCAGATTCAATGCACCGTTGAATTCCGCCAGATGGGCAGATTCGTCGGGAATGTTGAACAGATCCCCGTGAGATCCGTAATCAAAAATCCCTTGGTACTGAATGTTATGAATGGTAAAGACCGTTTTGATGCCTTTGTATTCCGGCAACATAGCGTAGCGGGTGCGGTATAGCACGGGAACCAACGCCGTGTGCCAATCATGGGCGTGGAGAATGTCGGGATAAAAGCCAATGTGAGGCAAAATTTCCAGACAGGCGGTGGAGAAAAAGGAAAACCGTTCTCCGTCATCCATCTCTCCGTAAAGTTTGTTCCCTCGCTTGAAATAATATTCGTTATCAAGGAAATACCAGGTAACGCCTTCGTATTTCATTTCAAAGATTCCGCAGTATTGGTTTCGCCAACCCACAGGAACGAAAATGTATTTCAAATAGGTCATTTGGCTGCGAAGTTCTTCGGAAATTTTCCCGTACAGAGGAAGAACCACACGGATATCGTTCTCTTCGTTTTTTGCCAAAGTTTTGGGCAACGCTCCGATCACGTCTCCCAATCCGCCGGAAACGGCGAAGGGGAAGGCTTCGGATGCGGTAAATAAAATCTTTGCCATAGTATTACGTTTCCGGGATCAGACCCGACTTCCTTTCTCAATGACGATGGGATAGGTGGGAGCCCCCGACAGATTTCGGTTGGGGGAGATGTAACTGTTTTTATCGATGATGGCACATTCCACCGTAGAGCCTTCCGATACGGAAACTCCTTGCAGCAGCAGAGAATTGCGAACCACTGCACCTTTTGCCACGTACACGCCCCGTCCCAAAATGGAGTTTTCTACGGTTCCCTCGATGCGGCAGCCGTTGGCGATCAAAGAGCCGGTCGCCTTCGCGTCGGGGGCGTAATATACGGGGGATTCGTCGTGAATTTTGGTGTAAATGGGGTGGGCTCTTACGAACAGTTCTTTGCGGACGTTTTTGTTTAACAGTTCCATTCCGGCACGGTAATAGTCGGAAATAGAGTGGATTTGTTCCACAAATCCGTCAAACTCGTATCCCAAAATTTTCCAATCTCCGCAATGCTGACCCAAAACGTCCCGTTCAAAACTTTCTTTGCCGATGGCTTGTGCGTCGTCAATGATGTGAACCAGAAGATCTTTTTTCATCACCCAAATTCCCAAGGAATTATTTACGTCCCCCTCGGAAATTCTGGGGTCGACCAAGATTCCTTGGATTCTTCCGTTGCCGTCGGATTCGTACAAGACCCGGTCGGAAACGTTCTTTTCGTGGAGATTGATTTTTTGATAAACGCAGGTAATGTCCGCGTTATTATCTTCGTGGAATTGAATCACTTTAGTTAGATTAAGATTCAAGATGATGTTGCTATCGGCCAAGACTACGTATTCTTCTCTTGCTCGGACGATGTAACTTAATACGTTCTTCATCGCCTGAAGCCGTCCGTGATATAGTCCCGTACCGGAGGTGGAATAGGGAGGGAAGATGGTCAACCCGCCGAATTTACGGGAAAGATCCCATTCTTTTCCCGAACCCAAATGGTTTACAAGGGAGTGATAGTTGTTCCGGGCAATGACTCCTACGGAGGAAATGCCGGAATTGACCATATTGGACAAAATAAAGTCGATCAAACGATACCGTCCGCCGAAGGGAACGGCACCCAAGGTGCGGTTTCGGGTCAGTTGGGGCAGGGCATCGTCGTGAATGTTGGCGAAAATAATACCGAAAGCGTTAGCCATTGTTCGTACCTTCTTTCTTCCCGTCTTCCCGGTCGATGATCGCTCCTGCAGGAACGGTCTGGTTCTTTTGGACGACAGCACCGGGACCTACCACAGTAATCACCGGAGCTTTGCCCTCTTCTGTGGGGGTACCTACCGTGGCACCCGATTCGATGATTGCTCCCTCGCCAATGATAGCATTATAAACTTTTGCACCCGATTGCACCGTGGCGTGTTGCATCAACACCGATCCGTCGATCAACGCATCTTCTTCCACGGAAACTTTATAGGAAACCACAGAATTTCGAATAATTCCGTCCAATTCGCCCCCTTCGGAGACGATGGAGTTTGTTACCGCGGCATTCGGCCCGGTGTAATGGGGAGGAGAGACAGGATTGCGGGCGTAGATCTTCCAATCCGGATTGTCGATCTTCAACTGATCGGGATGGAAGATCAAGTCCATGTTTGCTTCCCACAAACTGTCAATGGTTCCTACGTCTTTCCAATAGCCATGGAAAGAGTAGGCAAACATATTCTGACCGTCGTTGAGCATGGCGGGGATGATGTTTTTTCCAAAGTCGTTGGAGGAGGTGGGGTCCCCTTCGTCCCGTTCCAGATATTCTTTGAGTTTGCTCCATTTAAAGATGTAAATGCCCATGGACGCCTGGTTGGATTTGGGTTGTGCGGGTTTTTCCTGGAATTCGGTGATCCTACCGTCTTCGTCGGTGGCGAGAATCCCGAACCGGGAGGCTTCTTCCCAAGGAACGTCAATCACCGCCACGGTAGCGTCTGCGTTTGCCGTTTCGTGGGCTTCCAACATCTTGGAATAGTCCATGGTGTAGATGTGATCCCCGGACAGGATCAGTACGTGTTCGGGATCGTACTGTTCAATAAAGGGGAAGTTTTGATAAATGGCGTTCGCCGTACCTTTATACCAGTCCGCCCCGGAGTTTTGCTGATAGGGGGGCAGTACGTAGACCCCGCCGTACAGTCGGTCCAGATCCCAAGGATCCCCGGTTCGAATATAGCGGTTAAGCACCAAAGGCTGATATTGCGTCAATACCCCAACTACCGTAATGTCCGAATTAATGCAGTTGGACAGGGGGAAGTCGATAATGCGGAACTTCGCCCCAAAGGGAACGGCAGGTTTTGCCACGTTCTTGGTCAGAACTTTCAGGCGGCTTCCCTGTCCTCCGGCAAGGAGCATGGCGATGCACTTTTTCTTTTGGATCATAACAAGACCCTCCTCTTGTTTTTGCATGTGTTTATCGTTCGGTTCTGCCGGTTGGGGCGATTTTCTTTCTCTGTTTGCCCCATCGGTTTTGCCGGTTGTTTCACTTATTTTTTCCCAAGGATGGGCTTTCGGGATGTTTTTTTCTTGGTTTCGATGCGAGGTGTTTTCTTGGGCGGAATCCGTTTCAAAATTACCGCACCCAAGGGGGGCATGGTCACTTCTACGGAATATTTCCGGTTGTGCCAGGGAATCTTGTTCACCGTAAGGTCGGTATTTTTAATTCCCTGTCCGCCAAAGGATTCGTCGTCGGAATTGAAGATTTCTTCGTATTTTCCGAATTTGGGAAGCCCGAAACGGTAGTTTTCCCACCGTTGGGGAGAGAAGTTGACGGCGATTACCAGTTCTTCTTCTTTGCATTTTCGTAAGAAGACCACCACGTTATTTCGATTGTCGTCGGGGGAGATCCATTCAAATCCCTCCGGGGCACAGTCTTCTTCCCATAGGGCGGGGTGTGCCAGATAAAACAGATTTATCGCCCGGGTAAAGTCTTTTAATTTCCGGTGAGGTTCGTAGTCTAACATGAACCATTCCAGCTCATTTTCAAAATCCCATTCCCGGAAAGGTCCGTATTCACTGCCCATAAACAGCAGTTTTTTGCCCGGGTGGGTGTACATATAACTTAAGAAGGCTCGGAATCCGGCAAACTTATTCTCATAGGGACCCGGAATTTTATCCAAGAGGGATTTTTTGCCGTGCACCACTTCATCGTGGGAAATGGGAAGTACGAAATTTTCGTTAAAGGCGTACATGAAGGAAAAGGTCAGATTGTTATGATGGTCTTTTCGGAAGAAGGGGTCCAGTTCGATATAGTCTAACATATCGTTCATCCAGCCCATATTCCACTTAAAGTTAAACCCGAGTCCGTTTTGGTCGGGGTCTTTGGTCACGTTGGGCCAAGAAGTGGATTCTTCCGCAATCATTAATGCGTCGGGAACCCGATGATGAACCACACCGTTTAACTTCTGCAGGAACGCTACGGCTTCTTTGTTTTCGTCCGTACCCTCGGCGTTTTTTACTTCAAAATCTTTTCCGAAATTTAGATAGAGCATGGACGTGACCGCGTCGACCCGCAATCCGTCAACATGATACAGTTCCAACCAGAACAATGCGGAGGAAATCAGGAAAGATTGGACTTCCGGCCGTCCGTAGTCGAAGACCACCGTCCCCCATTGGGGCTGTTCCCGTTTTTCAAAGGATTTGTATTCATATTGAAATTCCCCGTCAAACCGGTACAGTCCGTGGGCGTCTTTGGGATAATGGGAGGGAACCCAGTCCAAAAGTACGCCGATGCCCTGTTTGTGGCATTCGTCCACGAAATACATCAAATCGTGAGGGGTGCCAAACCGGGAGGTGGGAGCAAAATAACTGCAACATTGATATCCCCAGGATTCTTCCAGGGGGTGTTCGGTGATGGGTAAAAGTTCAATATGGGTATATCCCATTTCCCGAACGTAGGGGATAAGTTCTTCCGCTAATTTGCGATAGGAAAAGGGATTCCCGTCTGCATATCGCCGCCAGGAGCCGGCGTGAACTTCGTAGATATTCATGGGCGACCGGTAAGGGTTTGTTTTTTTCCGGTTTTTCATCCAAACGTCATCCGACCATTCGTAGCCGTCCACGTCGTAGATTCGCGATTCGGTTTGATAGCCTGTCCCGGAATGAAATGCGTATGGGTCGGCTTTAACCAAGGTTTCGCCCTGCTTTGAAATAATATGGAATTTGTATTGGTCGTAGGTGGCAACGCCGGGGATAAAACATTCCCAGATTCCTTGTTCGCATTCCATGGGATTTGCTTGGGGGTTCCAGCCGTTAAACGAGCCGATGACCGAGACGGCATTTGCATTGTCTGCCCAAACCCGGAATACGTATCCGTCCGTACCGTTCTGTACGGTTTTGTGAGCCCCGAAAAACCGGTAGGCTTCAAAGTTGGTTCCTTGCCGAAACAGGTACATGGGGAGATCTTTTCCGGACATCGTAATTCTCCTTTCCGGGACGTTAAAGAGGGATAAGGTTCCTATTATTTATATTATAGCATAACCAATTTTGTTTTTCAATGGTTTTTTGTCGAAAATCTATACAATTTTCATAAATTTCACAAAATGTACCGCATCTCTTTGTGAAATTGTACAAAAAGAATCCTCCGTTATTATGTATATTCACAACAACCCCGGAGAATGAAGGAAAAGTTTGAATAAAAACCGACAATTATGAAACGATTTTGTTGGAATTATTGCTTTTTGCCGGTAAATATGATATTATAAAAATACAGATATAAATTGAAATACACGGTTGTGAGGACCTTATGATTTACGATTTGATTGCCCCCGCCGCCTTCGGTCTGGAAGCGGTTACTGCTCGGGAACTTCAGGTGTTGGGATTTGATAACGTTCGCGTGGAAGACGGACGGGTATTTTTTACCGGAGACGAGTCTGCTGTTGCCAAGGCGAATTTGTGGCTTCGTACCGCCGCCCGGGTTCAGATCTGTCTTGCCCGGTTTTCCGCCGTCACCTTTGAAGAACTGTTTCAAGGAGTGAAGGCGATTCCTTGGGGAGATTGGCTGCCGGAAGACGCCCGATTCCCTGTGGACGGACGGTCGGTGAAGTCTACGCTGTTCAGTATTTCCGACTGTCAGGCAATTTCTAAAAAAGCCATCGTGGAAAAGTTAAAAGAAAAATACCACCGGGATTATTTTGAAGAAACCGGGGCTTTGTACCGGATCGAAGTTGCCCTGCTGAAAGATACCGTTACCGTTACGTTGGATACTACCGGGGCGGGACTTCACAAGCGGGGATACCGCAAAATGATGGGGGAAGCCCCCCTGAAAGAAACCATGGCTGCGGCGTTGATCGACCTTACCTTTTGGAAGCCCGGTCGGATCTTGGTGGATCCCATGTGCGGCACGGGGACCATTCCCATTGAAGCTGCCATGATTGCCGAAAATCGGGCTCCCGGATTGCTCCGCTCTTTTTCTGCGGAAGCTTGGGATGGGTTTTCTTCGGTCTTTGCCACCGCAAAGGAAGAGGCGAGAGATTTGATCCGTCCTTCCAAAGAGATTACCATTTTCGGCTCGGATATTGATGCAAAAGCCGCCGACGTATCCCAAACCTGTGCGAAACTTGCGGGTGTGGACGGTGCGATTCGCTTTCAGCGGGCGGATATGCGGAAATTTACGTCTCAAGAAAGGTACGGATTTATCCTGACCAATCCTCCTTACGGAGAACGGTTGGGACAGGAAGAAGAAGTTCAGTTGATCTATCGGGATATGGGCAAGGTTTTCCGTTCCTTGGATACCTGGTCCTACTACGTTTTGACCGCCCATCCGGAATTTGAACGGCTGTTTGGTCGGAAGGCGGATAAACGCCGGAAACTGTTTAACGGCAGATTGCCCTGTCAGTATTATCAGTATCTGGGTCCTAAGCCGCCCCGTCCCCCCAAAGAAGAGAAAGAAAAATAAGATAGATTCAAAAGAGGAAGGTTTTATGTTAAAACGAATTTTTGCTCTGATGTTCTGTGGTGTACTTTTCCTGTCCTTTGTTGCCTGTGCAGATTCTGCCGGCAACACCGATTCGGGAAGTCAACAGAACTCTGCCGAAACTTCGACGGATTCTCAATCCGTAGGCTCGGGAACGGATATCGTAACCGATTCGTCGGTATCTACGTCGGTAGAAGACACCGTGGATCTCTGGGTTTACGACGATGACATCGACCACAAGTTCCTTGCCTGCGATACGTATAATGAAAGTATTGCAGTGTACGATATCGCCCGTTGCAACGAGGTCTTTGACAACCTCTCCAAAGAATTCACCGTGGTTTGGGAATGGGTTGCCGGGGAAGATACCACCTGCAAAGGAAATCCCGGCAGCGGGTTGGATGCGGCGAAGTTCCGCTATTCCGAACACTATAAAAAAGACGTGGTTATCGCCTGTTCTTCCGAGGGCTGGGCGGGAATCATCGACTATGAAACCAAAACCACCTTGTGGGAAACCCAAATTGAGGGCAGTAATCTCCATTCCGTGGAAATGATGCCCAACGGAGATATGATTTTGGTTGGATCCGGGGACGAAGGGAAATTGTATTACGTTCCTCTTTCCACCGGAGCTACGGAATACACTCGCACCCTGTTCTCCCCTCATGGACACGGGGCATGTTACGATCCCTCTACCCAATGGGTCTGGGTTTTGGACTACGATGAAATTTACGCCTGCCAGATTGCCGACTACGGCACGAAAGATGCAAACTTCGTTCGGGTGGAAGGGCAAAGTTACAATTTCCTTAAAACCGAACAAGACAAGGGAGGTCACGTGTTGGCTCCCGTTTACGGTCAGCCCGGGAAATATTGGGTCACCGGTAAAAAAATGTGGATCTTTGACAGTAAAACCCTGACGTTGGATCAATCCTACGAAGATGCCGACGTTTACGCCGACTCGGAAGAAGTGGTCAATCTGAAAGGGATCGCCTCTTTTGAAGACGGCACCATGGTTCAGACCATCGCCCAATGGGGCGGGCAGACCCTGACGAGTGTTACTTGCGGTGGGTTCCGCGTTCTTGTCCGAGAAGAATCGGATAATGCCCAAGCTCCCGTAGACGTGAACGTATACCGCATTTATTACCGTCCCAACCAACGAGAATTTTATAAGGTCACCACCTTTACCAAGAATTATCAGTAAGGTGTTTGCTTTCCTACAGAGAAACGGCAGTTTTTTTCTTATCTGCATTTTTCCGGAATTGTCAATCCCCCATATTTAGGAGGTAGTATGAAACAGAAACTTTTTGCCTTATTCCTTGCCGTAATCATGATGTTTTCTTTGGTCGCGTGTACGGATTCCGTTGTGGATTCCAACACCGGAACCGATACCGGTTCTCAATCGGTTTTGGGGACCACCGGCGGAGATGAATCCGATGCGTCTTTGTCTCAATCCGCGGGTTTGACCGATTCCGTTACGGAAGAATTGTCCAATGAAACCGACGGAGAATCCGGAGATAACACTTCTTCCGAGGAAGATCCCGATGAAGGATATGGATTTGAAGATTATGTCAATCCGGATTTTTCTTCCGATAAGAATTCCAATACCTCTTCGAAGCACACCTCCTCCAAGAATACTTCTTCCACGACGGACAGAACCTCTTCCAAGACGTCTTCTACTTCGAAGAAAAACACGTCCTCTTCCACGAAGACGACGTCCTCTTCCACAAAGACAACGTCCTCTTCCACCAAGACGTCTACTTCTACGTCGACAACCACGTCTTCTTCGAGTTCTTCGGGGTCCACGTCCAGTCCCAACGTTCCCGTATATGATCCCAGCATTGAACATAAGGTCATTTTGACCGATGATACCAGTTCTTACGGCATCATCGTTTTGGACCTGAATTTGGTGAACGAACAGTGGACGAAGCTGGATTGGAAAAAATCCGGCAATCCCCAGCCCTATTGGAAATATTCCGGCGGCCGGGCATACTGCGGTGTGAAATACCGGGAAACCTCTTCCGGGGAAAAATTCGTCATCGCCACGGAATCCAGCGGCTACGTTGATATCATCAATTTCACCACGGGAAGAAAAGTCAAAACCCTCAGTGATGACTGGTGGTATACGGATAATACGGACGACGATTCCCTTTACAATGCCCACGAGGCGGAAATGCTGCCCAACGGGGATATTATCGTTGCCTGCTCCGGTTATGCGGAAAGCGGCTGGAATTATGAAAACGGCGGACTTCGGTACTATAAACGTTCCGGAAACAACTGGACCTTGCAGAGTTACCTGACCCTCCCCTTTGCCCACGCGGCAGTATGGGACCCCTCGGAAAACTGTCTGTGGACCGTTGCCTTTGACGGCGTGGTTGCGGTGGACGTAAACACCAGTACCGGCACCATGAGCAAAAACACGTCCAAGAGTTATTCGAGAAGCGGCTTTTCCGGACACGACATGGTCCCCGCTTACGGAATGGACGGTTGTTTCTGGGTTTCCGATAACAGCAGTGTTTATCTGTTTGATTCGGCAAAGAAAACTCTGACCAGATCTTCGTATTATTCCGTCAGCCAAGTCAAGGGAATCGCCTACTTTGCAGACGGTACCATGATTACGACTCCCGCTTACCAATCCCAAAATCCTCAATGGTATGCAACGTCCCTTTACGTTTATATCACCAAGGCTTCCAACGACTACGTACCGGTTCTTCAAAAGGTTCCCACCACCGCCGGTATTTATAAAGTTCATACCTTTACGAAGAATTACGAGTAATTTCCCCTAAAATTTACGGCTTTTTTCGAGGAACAAGCCCTGTGTCTTGTTCCTCGGTTTTTAAAGCGGATAGGAGAACCTATGAAAAAAAGATTGTTTGCCCTGTTTCTTGCTGCCTTGATGGGAGTTTCTTTGGCGGCGTGTTCTTTTCAGGATATGGACGGACAAAATTCTTCTGATGGAGAAAACACGGAAGTTTCCCATTCTGTAAGTTCGGAAATAACTACAGATTTTTCCACAAAGACCACGTCCACAAAAACCACCGCAACTTCTACAAAGACGTCTACTTCTACAAAGACATCTACTTCTACAAACACGTCCACTTCTACAAAGACGTCTACTTCCACGACGACCTCGTCGACCACAACGACGTCTTCGGTTCCTACTCCGCCTCCGGACACCAATGTTCCGTTGTATGATTCCAGTGTGGAACACAAGGTGATTTTAACCGACACCACCAAAGGAACTCTTGTGGTGTTGGACCTGGACAAGTGTAACGAGACTTGGGAGAAATTGGACTGGAAAAAGAGCGGAAACGGAGCTATCAAAGAAAAGGAATTTTCCGTTTTTTGGAGAGATTCCGGCCTTTGCGGTGTGAAGTATCGGTATTCTCCCTACTATGGGTGTGATGTGGTCGTCGCCACGTCGTCCTCCGGCATGGTCTATATTTTTGATTACGAGAGCGGAGAAATGCTTTTTTCCATGTACGACAGTATCGCGAATAACGTTGATATCTCTCTTTATAATGCACATTCTGCGGAAATTTTGCCCAATGGAGATTTGGTGGTCGCTACGTCCGGATATGCGGAAGGCGGAGCACAATACGAAAACGGCGGACTTCACTACTATCCCGCCGGGAGTACCGAACGGGTGGCATTTTTGTCCCTGCCCTTTGCCCACGCGGTTTTGTGGGACGATGAAAATCAATGGCTTTGGGCCGTCGGTTTTGAAGGGGTCGTCGGCGTTGACGTGATTAGCTCGGGAGCACGGGCAAGTTTGGAAAAGATTGAGGAAGTCGGGTGCAAAAAGTCCAAATTTACCGGACACGATATGGTCCCCGCTTTCGGTATGGACGGAAAATATTGGGTTTCCGACAACAACCAGGTTTACTTATTCGATTCCGTTTCGGGGACACTGACCCGTTCTAAGGAATATTTTGGGAGTGCCGTCAAGGGAATGGCATATTTTGAAGATGGAACCATGGTTCAGTCCACCTGGTCCAAATATCTTTCGGTATATACCACAACTCCGGAAAGCAATTATAAACCGAAAAAGACCCGGGTTTCTATCACAAACCAAGTCTATAAGGTTCATACGTTTACCAAAGATTACAGCTGACCCGGGGTGGGGCTGTGTAAAATATTGCAACCGCCCGAAATTTTTTAAGATTGTAGGGAGTTATTATGAAAAAGAGATTGATTGCCCTATTTCTTGGGGCAATAATGGGGCTGTCCTTGGTGGCTTGTGCTACCCCTGATGCTGGGAATCCCACCGATACCGGGACCCAATCGGTTGCGGGAACTTCCGACGGATCGCAAACCGACAAAAACACCAATGGCTCCATCGGTACGGCGTCGGAGACGGACAAAACAACGTCGGGAAGCTCGCAAGATACTTCCGGTTCTAACGCAACCTCTTCCACCTCGTCCGATTCGGGATCTGTGACGGAATCCTCGTCCCAAACGGCAACGGATAATCCCGGGGAAGAAGAGAATGTCCCCACCTACGACGCTTCTTTGGATCATCAAGTGATTCTTACCGATCATACCGCAGGTTCCATCGTAGTTTTGGATTTGGATAACACCGCAAATTTGGGGGCGTTGGATTGGAAGGCTGACCCCACGCTTGTGGTAACGGAAATCAATGTGGGAGATTACAGTTTGAGTGGCGTAAAATACCGCTATTCTTCCTATTATCAAAAAGACGTAATCATTGCAACTTCCTCTGGTGGAGCGTTGTATATCTATGAATATAACCCTCAAACCGCTTTCCCGGAACAACTGCTTTATTCCTATGATTATGCACCTTATGAGGACGAAATTTCCCTGTATAACGCTCATTGTGCGGAAATTCTTCCCAACGGCGACGTGGTTGTTGCTACCTCCGGTTATCAGAAAGATGGGGACGGATCCAATTATCGTAACGGTGGAATTCATTATTACCCCGCCGGCAGCAAGGACCGTTCGGACTTTTTGTCTCTGCCCTTTGCTCACGCCGTTTTATGGGATGATAAAAACGAATGTTTGTGGGCGATTGGGTTCGAAGGGGTGGTTGCCATTAAAGTAACCGGCTCGGGAAAAGATGCAACCATGGAAAAAATAGAAGGAATGGGTTGCAAAAAGCGGGACTTTACCGGTCACGATATGGTTCCTGCCTTTGGCATGGACGGGAAATATTGGGTCTCCGACAATTCCAAAGTATATTTGTTTGATTCCTCAACGGGGAAATTGACGGTGTCCAAAGAATACAATTATAAATCCATCAAAGGAATCGCTTATTTTGAAGATGGCACCATGGCATTGACCGATTGGAGCCAGTATCTTGTGGTTCATACCACGACTCCGGAAACTTACCGCGTTGTAAAGCGTGTATCTCAATTGAGCGATAAAACATATAAAGTCCATACCTTTACTAAAAATTACACGTAACATCTGGGATAAAGCCTCTGCAAATGTGAAAAAAAATCAAAATAATGCGAAAGACTATTGCTTTTTTCCGTTGGATAGTGTATAATATTCCACGGTGACTTTCCCAAGTTGCCGTGAACATGGAGAGATGGCTGAGCTGGTCTAAGGCGCACGACTGG
>JAZRUJ010000088.1:0-6357 GCA_045652445.1 Eubacteriales bacterium
GACTTAACATACGGTACAATTCCTGCACGTCATAATCCCGAAGATCCACGCCGTCCAAAAGGATCTGTCCTTCGGTGGGATCGTAAAGACGGGTGAGAAGCTTGATCAAGGTAGTCTTCCCTGCTCCGTTCAACCCCACCAGAACCATGGTCTTGCCCGGTTCGAGAACAAAGTTCAAATCGTCCAACACCTTTCGTTGGGTACCGGGATACGCAAAGGATACGTGACAAAATTCGATTCGATGACCACAGCCCCTCTTGACCGGAACGGGTATCTCCTCGCGGGGACGAATGGTAAAGGGTTCTTTCATAAAGGAAATGAGATTGTCGATAAATAACGTTCCCTCGTAGATAGAAGCAGACTTGCTAATCAACGCAGAAACTGCACCGGAAATACCAATAATGGCTGCCGTATACAGGGTATAGTCACCAATCAGGATCTGACCGGTAAAAACCTTTAAAGCAATCAACGCGTAAAACAGACAGTTTACGGAAACCGTAATGGCTCCCATAATGATATGAAACCAATTTTCGCTCAAAATCAGGCGGCGAAGCCCATTAAAATATCGAGAAAACACTTCCGTATAGCGGGAAATAAATTTATCGGCAAGTCCAAACAGACGGATTTCTTTTACCCGATCTTTATCCACCAACATATCAGAATAATAATTCATTTGCCGGCGATCTTTGGAATGCCAACGAAAATACTGAAAATGCTTTTTGCGATAAATATAATTAATAATTGCGGACGGAACAGCAACAAGAACAATTACAGGAGCAACATACCACAAACCGGGTACAGCAAACAGAACCACAAAATAAGAAATCAACTCGATAATTCGGCTGACAATTTCAAAGGTATCTGCAAGAATACTTAAGGGACGGTGTCCCGCTTCCCGATTGGCATTTTCCATGCGTTCGTAAAAAACAGGATCATCAAAAGAGCCCAGATCCAATTGCTTGGACTTGTTCATAATTCGCAATTTGACCTGCTGAACTACTTTTTCCCCGGCGATGCGATTATAGGTACTGTTTAAACTGTTAACTATTCGCTGTAAAAAACCGAAAAAGAAAAACAATACCAAAAACTGCAGCACAGGAGACGTCCAAAATTCCGATGCAAAATTCCCTTGTCCGGCGGAACGTTGCAATTCATTTAAAACATTTTTGGAAATCAGAGAATTAATAATGGGGGCAACCCCCTGAAAGAGAGCAACAAAGGTCAGTAAAAACAAAATCCACTTTCCCGAATCCCACACAAGTTTTACGATGTAGAAAAAACGGGTAAAAAATCCGCCGAAAATCTCTTTTAAGAAACGGAACACGTCCTTAAAATTCTTGGGCGGAGCCACTTTTTTATGTTGATACGGCATGGCAGTAGGCATGTGCATTCCCCTTTCTAAGTTCAATTACAATCTACCTTTTTATTTTACCATAAACTGGGACATCTTGTCAAGGAATTACAAAAATCCCCGAGACAAATCTTTTCTTTTTTGTCCCGGGGGTCTTTTTTATTTCGAATAAAATTTGTCTTCGTAATACCGAGAGGTTTTTTGCAATTCGATGTAAAACACACTCAAACCCATGGATTCTGCAAGGGTTTTTTTCTTGGAAAACAAATTGGTTCCCAAGCCAAGCCGTTCCCCGGGAATACTGCACCCCATAGCCACAAGGGTGGTGGGGAGCATATCCAAGGTGGAACAAACTCGATTCTTACTATTGACAGGTTCTGCTTTCGCATTGATAAAACAATTGTAAATTGTTCGATTCGTTCCCCCTTGTATATTGGAAGTGATATACTCACTATCCATCGTGGGGTGATCGCCACAGATAACGATGGTGGTATTCTCATAAAAATCCTGTTGCTGAATCCAGGCAACGAATTCAGAAACCTGCCGGCTGGAACACGCCAGAACGTTTTCGTACTGTTCTTCATATTCGGAACGGCACAAATCACAAACATAACCGCCAATATGGTGGGTATCCGCCGTCAACATGGTAAAGGCAAAGGGTTGATCGGAATCCGCCATTTTAATCAATTCCTGTTTTGCGTAAGAAAACAGCTTCTGATCTTCCATTCCCCACCAAACGTAGTAATTTTCCGGAACAATCCCGTCTTGCCGAGCCGTGTACAAATCGTAGATCTGATCGGTACCGTGTTGTTCGTAGTATTGCTTTCTACCCCCAAACGTCGCATCGGAACCCACCATCAACGCCTGATAATATCCCTCCTCATGCAGAATGTCGGAAAGAGTGGTAATCCCGGGAAGAAACTCTTCCTGACCGTAATCGTTCCCGTCCACACCGAAAGGAACCTTTAAAGGAACCCCGGACGTTTGAGAAACCATGGCACCGATGGTCCAGGTTCCACCGGAAAGAGCAGAAACTCCGCCGACAGAATCCGTAGAAGAAAAATTCACGTTATCCCTCGCCAGTTGGTACAATTCCGGAATGGGAGTTACGTCGTTTCCGCCCCCCAATTCCACCGACAAAAAGGACGTTTCCATAGATTCCAGGAAAATGTAAATCAAGTTTTGTTTTTCTTCCGGGAATTTAATTTTCTTTTTCGCAGGATCCACGTATTCATCATCAAAGATTCCGGAAGTCTGCCGAATCATTTGAACGTATTCCACCAATCCCGAATGTACTGCCCCGGAATAAAGCAATACAACAGAGAGGATCAATGACAGAATTATCGACAAAATTCGCGGAAAAGGGTAAAGAATAATCTTAATTTTTTCACCAATTCGTGCCACCAAGTTCCGCTTTGACCGAACAAACAAAAAAAGCACGATCCCACAGGATAAAAACAATGCAGGAACCAAAGCACGGAGCAAAAAGCCGGTTACAAGATTGCTTTCCGCCCCTCCAACCCCGGCGGTAAGGGTAGACAGGATGGAGTCAAATCCCGTATCCCCAAATACCGTTATGTACCACCGTGCGGCAAAATAAGCAAGAGACGTAATGAACAACAAAACACAGCAAATTGCAAAAAGTACAAGATTAAGAATCTTTCCCGTCCGAACGTCGCTCTTATTTTTCTTCATTCTTTACATCCTCAACGGAAATCGTAATTTTTTTGGAAAAAAGAATTTCAAAAATCACCAAAACAACCACTACGGGAATTACAATCACAAGATAATTGAAGGCAATTCCGGGAGTCATATCGCCTCCCACCATAACAGAAGCTGCTGCGGTATGCAAAACAATCTTCTTTACCGCAAAGCAAATAAAGTTAGACACCAATGCATAGGTACAACCCCGATAAACACATTGTTTTACGGTCAATTTTTGTTTACTCAAGGATTCAAATAACCATAATCCAAGAATCGAGGGAAAGAAAAGACAAATAAAAGCGATCATAAAAAAACTCTCTCCTTTTAAAATTACAGATATGCCAAGACGCGACGGTTCTTGGCATATCTGCAACAATCCATTAGACGGGATGAACACCATCAGCGGCGTGAGCGGCGTCAATGCCGTACTTTTTCGCCTGACGGTTTTGGAAGAATTTGGTGGCAACCTGTTCAAACAGAGCGTAAGACAAAACGTCTTCGGGCTGTTCTTCGTATTGTTTCACCTTTTCCCGCAAGGTTTCCAATTCAGGAGCAATCAAGTCCGCAGGACGACAGGTGATGGGTTCGTCGTCTCCCAAGATCTGCTTGCGGAATTCGGGGTCGATCTCCACGGGAGTCTTCCCGTATTCGCCCTTGACAAGTCCGCGGAATTCCTTGGAAACGTTCTGATAACGACCGAAAATGACGTTAAACACCGCCTGAGTTCCCACGATCTGAGAGGTGGGAGTAACCAAGGGGGGATATCCCGCATCGGCACGGACCCGAGGAACTTCTTCCAAAACGGCTTGGTATTTGTCTTCCTGTCCCATCTGCTTGAGCTGGGAAACCAGGTTGGACAGCATTCCGCCGGGAACCTGGTACAAAAGACCGTTGACGTCAACGCCCATAACCTTGGGGTTGAGAAGTCCGCTCTTCAGATATTTTTCTCGGAGAGGTGCAAAGACCTTTGCCGCCTCGTTAAGAACGTTCAGATCCATCCCGGTATCGTATTCGGTTCCTTGCAGAGCCGCTACCATAACTTCCGTGGAGGGTTGCGACGTCCCCATAGACAAGGGAGACAGAGCCGTGTCGATAATATCAACACCGGCTTCCACCGCTTTCATGAGAACCATGGAAGCCATACCGGTGGTATAGTGGGTGTGAAGTTCGATGGGAATCTTCACGTTTTCTTTCAAAGCTTTGATCAATTCATAGGTGGTATAGGGAACCAAAAGCCCCGCCATATCCTTAACGCAAATGGAAGAAGCACCCATTTCTTCCAACTGCTTTGCAAACTTCACGAAAGATTCGGTGGTATGCACGGGAGACAGGGTGTAACTGAACGCCGCCTGAACGTGTCCCCCCTCTTTGACCGCCGCTTTTACGGCAGTATTCAAATTGCGAGGGTCGTTGAGGGCGTCGAAGATGCGGATCACATCAATCCCGTTTGCCAGGGATTTTTGCACGAAATATTCCACCACGTCGTCGGAATAGTTCCGGTATCCCAGCAAGTTCTGACCGCGAAGGAGCATCTGCAATTTGGTGTTTTTTACGTGATCCCGAATGGTACGGAGTCTTTGCCAAGGATCTTCGTCCAAAAAGCGAAGGCAAGAATCGAAGGTCGCACCGCCCCAAGCTTCCAAAGCGTTGTATCCGGCTTTGTCCAACAATTCCAGGGCGGGGAGCATTTCGTCCATGGTCATACGGGTTGCAACCAAAGACTGATGAGCGTCCCGGAGAATGGTTTCCGTAATTTTAACTTGACTCATATCGTTATTACCTCACTAACAAATTAAGCACCGAACATATTCAAGAATACACCGGCGGCAACGGCAGAACCGATGACCCCTGCCACGTTGGGTCCCATAGCATGCATGAGAAGGAAGTTTGAGGGGTCTTCTTTCTGACCTACGGTATTGGCGACGCGGGCGGCCATAGGAACGGCGGAAACACCGGCAGCACCGATCAGAGGATTGACCTTACCCTTGGTGACAAAGCACATGAGTTTTCCAAACAAAACTCCGGCGGCGGTGGCAAGGCAGAAGGCAAACAGCCCCATACCAATAATCAACAAGGTTTCCAACTTCAGGAAGTTATCAGCTTTTGCGGTAGCACCCACCGTCAAGCCCAAGAAAATGGTGATAATATTCATCAGTTCGTTCTGGGCAGTTTTACTGATCCGATCCACAACGCCGCTTTCTTTGGCAAGGTTTCCAAGCATCAGCATACCAACCAAGGGGGCAGAATCGGGAATAATCAAAATTACTACGATGGTAACCACGATGGGAAACAGGATTTTCTCCAACTTGGAGACAGAGCGGAGGTTGTCCATCCGAATCAACCGTTCTTTTTTGGTGGTTAACGCCTTCATAATCGGAGGCTGAATGATGGGAACCAACGCCATATAAGAGTATGCCGCAACGGCGATAGCCCCTAAGAGGTGGGGGGCCAAGGTTTTGGTGACAAGAATGGCGGTAGGACCGTCTGCACCACCGATAATTCCGATGGAAGAAGCTTCTGCGGGAGTAAATCCGAGGCAGATAGCAATAATGAAGGTGGCAAAAATACCAACCTGTGCAGCAGCACCCAACAGGATACTCTTGGGATTGGCAATCAGGGGGGAGAAGTCGGTCATGGCACCGACACCCAAGAAAATCAAGGGAGGATAAATGCCGAACTTAACACCCAGATAGAGCCAGTCGAACAGCCCTCCGTGGGCGATAATTTCGCCCATATTGACGGCTCCGCCCTCAAAATATTCCATATGCATCAGCCCGGAAATGGGCAGATTGGTCAAAAGCATCCCAAAAGCAATGGGAAGAAGCAGAAGAGGCTCAAATTTACGGGCGATGGCAAGATAGATCAGTATGCAAGAAATTGCAATCATAATCAGGCTCTTCCATCCGCCTTCCGCAAAGAATTGGGCGATCCCCGACTCCATGGCAAAGTCTTTCAAGACGTTGATAATTTCAGTCATAAGATCGTTCCTTTCCTAACAGTCTGCAAGGAAAAATCAGGAAAGAGAAACCAGCAGATCTCCGGTATTAACAGTAGAACCTTGATTGACGTGAACGGAAGCAATCACACCGTCTCTGCCAGCCTTGATGTCGTTTTCCATCTTCATAGCTTCGAGAACGCACAGAGTATCGCCCTTCTTAACGGCATCACCGACTTTTACATTCACTTTCATAATGTTGCCGGGCATGGGAGCCTTGACGGGTTCTGCATCGGCGGGAGCGGGAGCGGCTGCAGGAGCAGCGGCAGGTGCAGGAGCAGCGGCAGGTGCAGCGACGGGAGCGGCT
>JAZRUJ010000089.1:0-42953 GCA_045652445.1 Eubacteriales bacterium
CCCTGATGGACGATCTGCGGATCAACGGTCTGGAAATCGAAGAAGATATCGACCCGGAAGAATTGGGTGAATTGGAAGAAGAAGTTCCCCTTCTGCCTTCCGATCCCGAAGGCATGGAAGCCATGCTCCAATCGGAAGGGATCACCATCGATGACCCAGTCAAAGTCTATCTGCACGATATCGGCAGAGTTCCTTTGTTGACCCCCGAAGAAGAAGCGGAGTTGGCACAACGGATCTCCCAAGGGGATCTGGACGCAAAACGTCGGCTGAACGAAGCAAACCTCCGCTTGGTGGTCAGTATCGCAAAACGTTACGTGGGACGGAATCTTTTGTTCCTCGACCTGATTCAGGAAGGGAATTTGGGTCTGATTAAGGCTGTAGAAAAATTTGACTCCACCAAGGGCTATAAATTCTCCACCTATGCTACCTGGTGGATCCGCCAGGCAATTACCCGTGCCATCGCCGATCAGGCACGTACCATTCGGATTCCCGTTCATATGGTGGAAACCATTAACCGCCTGTCCAAGGTGGAAAAGACCTTGACCCAGGAATTCGGCCGCCAACCCCAGGTAGAAGAAATTGCCGCCGAAATGGGAATGCCCCTGGAACGGGTGCGGGAAATTATGAAAGTTGCCCAGGATCCCGTTTCCCTGGAATCTCCCGTGGGGGAAGAAGAAGATTCCCACTTGGGTGATTTTATTGCGGATGACGACGTTCCCTCTCCCTCCGACGTGGCAGCTCAAACCATGCTGAAGGGGGAACTGAACGAAGTTCTCAAAACCTTGTCCGACCGGGAAGCACGGGTTCTCCGTCTCCGGTTCGGTCTCGACGACGGTCGCACCCGCACGTTGGAAGAAGTGGGGAAGGAATTTAACGTTACCAGAGAACGAATCCGTCAGATTGAGGCGAAGGCTCTGCGGAAGCTGCGTCATCCCAGCCGCATTAAACTGTTGAAAGATTACATGGATTAAGGAGTTTATTATGGCTCATAAAGTGTTTTATGATTTGGATCGTATTCGGGCAAAAAAAGGCTTTATCTGTGATATGGACGGTGTGATCTATCACGGAAATATGCTGTTGCCCGGCGTGAAAGAATTTGTGGAATGGCTGACGACGGAAAACAAACGTTTCCTGTTTTTGACCAACTCCAGCGAACGTTCCCCCCGGGAACTGTCTCAAAAACTGTCCCGTCTCGGGCTGACCGTGTCGGAAGATCATTTCTACACTTCCGCCATGGCAACCGCTGCCTTTTTGAAGTCTCAAAAGCCGGAAAACGGCTCGGTTTATGTCATTGGTGAACCGGGGTTGATCAACGCTCTGTATGACGCCGGTTTTTCCATGAATGACATCAATCCCGACTACGTGGTGGTAGGAGAAACTTCTTCCTATAACTGGGAAAAGATTGAAAAAGCCACCCTGTTGGTCAACAACGGAGCCAAACTCATCGGAGCAAATCCCGACGTTTCCGCACCTTCGGAACGGGGGATTATTCCCGCCACCGGTTCTATGGTGGCTCCCATCGCCCAGGCGTCGGGGAAACGTGCTTACTTTGTCGGAAAGCCCAATCCCCTGATGATGCGTCACGCCATTCGTTTGCTTCAAGTGGAAGTGGAAGATGCCATGATTATCGGTGACCGGATGGATACGGATATTATCGCCGGAATCGAAAGTGAAATTGACACTACCCTAGTCTTGAGCGGGGTTACAACCCTGGACACCGTCCGGGAATTCCCTTACCGCCCCACTTACATTATGAACGGCGTCTGCGATTTTATTGGGAAATAACCGAAAATATTTGCTGTCAATCTCCCCGTGTTTTTGCATGGGGAGATTTTTTTGCAAATTTTATGGAGGCAAGAGATTTTAATTCGTCTCCGAACCCCAATAGACCCGTAAGGTTTAAAACCATCATAGAACCGTTGATAATCTCCGCCCAAGCCCACAAAGAAGCGTCCGGAGCGATTGCCGCAAAGAGCGGAGTTAAAAGAAATAAAATCCGGTAGGGAATAACGCTCTTTTTTCCGCAGAGCCATACGAAACAGGTCTCTCCGTAACAACTCCAGCTCAACACCGAAAGAAAAGCAAATAAAATCAGACAAACCGATACAATTGCCTCTCCCACACTTCCTAAAGCTTGTTGTGCCGCCGTTAAAACGCCGCCCGTTTCTCCTATTACGCCTGTGGTCAAAATCATCAATGCTGATACGGTGGAAATGATGATCGTGTCCGCAAACACCTCAAACATTCCCCACAATCCCTGTTCTTCCGGTTTTGCTCCGCAGGCCCCGTGGGCAAGCCCCGCACTCCCCAGTCCTGCCTCGTGGGAAAAAAGACCGTTTCCCACCCCGTGGCGAAAGGCAAGAGCTATGCCCGAGCCTAAAAAACCTCCGGAGGCGGAGGAGATCGAAAAGGCTTCTTGAAAAATGCGTTGGAATGCCGGCAAAACGCGGTCGTATCGGAGGGCAATTACTACCATGCCCAACAGTAAAAACAACGCTCCCAAAATCGGCACGGCTTTTTCCAAAATCCCCATGACTCTCCGAAATCCTCCGGACAGACAAAGGGTGGTTGCCAAAAGGAAGACTCCCCCCATCACCCACAGAGGAACGGAAAACGCTTCGTACGCCGCATTTGCCGCCGCGTTGGTTTGGATCATGCTTCCCATCACCAACGCCGACCCCACGCCCAACAGCGCAAAAATTACGGCAAATCCTTTGTGTTCCGTGGCTTTTTGAATGTATTGCATGGGGGCAAATCCGTAGTGGCTTTCCCCTTTCGGCTGATGTTTTAAGGCAAGATATACTTCAAAATATTTTATTGTCATGCACAAAAAAGCGGATACCCACATCCAAAATACCGCCCCCGCTCCGCCCAAAGCCAAGGCAAGGGCAACTCCGGTCAAATTTCCCACGCCGATGGTACCTCCCAGGGAAGTGGCAAAGGCACGAAAAGGGGAGACGGTTTTTTTTGACGAGCTCGGAGATTTTATTTGTCGGAACATGGCTAAAAATCCCCGTACCGGCAAACATCTGCTTTTTACTGTGGCGTATATCCCGTATATCATTAAAATTCCTGCTGTAACCGTTCCGAATCCGGCACCGAGATGTGTTATCATGTTTATCACCCTGTCCATTGTATGAGAAACTGGAAAAATTTATGTGTTGACTTGTCGGCGGGGGATATGGTATGATGGTATGGAGGTGAGATGTATGATGAAAACTGTGGAACGCATTTTTCGTTCCCCTCTTTATCTGCGGGAACTGATTTTTGCCGGACAATATGCGGCATTGTTGCAATTGATCGCGGGACTTTTCTTCTGCGGTCTTGCTCGGTTCGGCGGTCCTTTGGGAAGTATGGAATGTGCGATTGTGTTACAGCAAGCAGGGCTGACCACTTTAACCGTCACCCTTTTAACTGCAATCGTTCTCTGGGGGATCCGAAAAACGAATCCTGATATTTAATTCAATTTTCCAAACCGATATGGTATATTAAAAACAAACAACAATGCGAAAAAATAAGAAAACACTACGGTAAATAAACCGTGACGGTATAAAAGAATCCCACAAAGCAAATTTGCCTTGTGGGATTTAAAATTTTTCTGTTTTTTATCGGATTTGACCGGTTCCTTTGATGACGTATTTGTAGGCGGTCATCTCTTCCAGTCCCATAGGGCCTCGGGCGTGAAGTTTTTGGGTGGAGATTCCCATTTCGCATCCCAGACCGAATTCTCCTCCGTCGGTAAAGCGGGTGGAGGCGTTTACGTACACGGCGGCACTGTCCACGTCCCGAGTAAATTTGTCTGCATTTTCTTGGGTCGTGGTAAGAATGGCTTCGCTATGTCCTGTGGAGTGTGCGGAAATATGAGCGATAGCGGCATCGGTATCGTTTACCACGCGAACTGCCAAAATATAATCCAAAAATTCCGTATCAAAATCGTCGTCTCCCGCAGGTGTTCCGTCAATAATTTGGGCGGCGGCAGGACACAGGCGTAATTCCACCGGTTGTTTTCCCTCCCGGATTCGCTGATCTGTCAGCCGGTCTTTCAGCAAGGGAAGAAAGGTCGTTGCAATCGTTTTGTGTACCAACAACACTTCTTCCGCGTTGCACACCGAAGGGCGGGAGGTTTTTGCGTTTTCGATAATATCCAAAGCTTGTTTAATCTCTGCCGATTCGTCCACGTAAATATGGCAGATCCCCGTCCCGGTCTGAATACAAGGCACGGTGGCGTTTTCCACGCAGGCACGAATCAAGCCTGCTCCGCCCCGGGGAATCAGAAGATCTACGTATCCCACGGCCTTCATCAGATCCGTGGCACTCTGCCGGGTGGTATCCTGGATCAGTTGAATCAGGTCGGGGTTTGCCCCTTGCAATTCCAACCCTTTTCGCAGAGCATTTGTGATGGCATTTGCCGATCGGAAGGCTTCTTTTCCTCCCCGCAGCACACAGGCGTTGCCGGATTTCAAGGTCAACGCTGCCGCATCGGAAGTCACGTTGGGTCGGCTTTCATAAATAATGGCAACCACGCCCAAGGGTACTGCAACTTTTTCGATGATAAGTCCGTTCGGACGCTGTACTTCGGTTAAGATTTTTCCCACCGGATCCGGCAATTCCGCCACCTGACGGATTCCCTCCGCCATGGCTTCGATTCGCTGGGCGGTCAGCTTCAGCCGGTCGATCATCACCGGGGATACGGTGCCTATCGCTGCCGCTACGTCCAGATCGTTTGCTTCTAAAATGAGATCCGTATGGGACAAAAGACAGTCTGCCATGCTATGAAGATATTGATTTTTCCGGGTTTTATCTACGCTCCTAAGTTGAGGAGCCGCTTGTTTTGCCCGGCATAAAATTTCTTGCGTTGTCATGCCTTTTTTCCTTTTCCCAAAAACCGGGTTCCCACCCGTTTTCCTTCAAACAGATCGTACAAAATTTCCGGATCACTTCCGTTGACGATCACGGTATCAATCCCTTGCTGGGTGGTAATCTGTGCGGCGTGGAGTTTCGTTGCCATGCCTCCGGTTCCCAAGTCCGAACCTTTTCCCCCGGCAAGAGCGATGATCTCCGGCGTAATGTCCGGTACGATATCAATCAATTTTGCGGTGGGATCCTTGTGGGGGTCGGCGGTGCAAAGTCCGTCAATGTCGGAAAGAATCACCAGGCAATCTGCCTGTCCGCTTACTGCAACGATAGCTCCCAGGGTGTCGTTATCCCCAATAACAATTTCGTTGGTGGCGATGGTATCGTTTTCGTTGATGATAGGAATGGCACCCAATTCCAAAAGTCGGGAAAGGGTGTTTTCAAAATTCTGTCTTCGGTCGTCGTGATTCAGATCGTCTCCCGTCAAAAGAATTTGTGCTACCGTGTGACGGTATTCAGAGAACAGTTTATCGTATGTATACATCAGTTCGCACTGTCCTACGGCAGCCGCCGCCTGTTTTGTGGGAATATCCGAGGGACGGGATTTCAGGGAAAGTTTTCCCACTCCCATGCCGATCGCCCCGGAGGAAACCATAATGATTTCATGTCCGGCGTTTTTTAAATCACTGATGACTTTACACAACGTTTCCATGCGGCGGATATTCAAATGTCCCCCGGAATGGGCGAGGGTGGACGTTCCAATTTTGATGACAAATCTCATAATACTACCTGCTTTTACATTTCGGTATAAATTCGGGGAATTCGTTTTCCGATGTTACACAAAACTTCGTAACTAATGGTCTCTAAGGCCTTTGCCATGGTGTCTGCGGTAACGGTTTCTTTTCCATCGGTTCCGATGATCGTAACAACGTCCCCTTGCTTTGCCGGGATTCCCGTTACGTCAATGATCGCTTGATCCATACAGATTTTTCCCAAAATCCGGGTTTTCTTCCCGTTGATGAGGATCGTTCCTCCGTTGGAATATCGACGGCTTAACCCGTCTGCATACCCAACGCAGATGGTCGCCACGTCCATGGGGGCTTCTGCTTGAAAGGTTCGGTTGTAACTGATCGTATCTCCGGGGGAGAGGTGGTGGATCTGGGAAATGCGAGTTTTCCATTCCAATGCCGGACGAAGATTTAAATCTTTCTTTGGGTCGGGAGAATATCCGTATAAAACGATGCCTAAACGAACCATATCCAGCTGAAATTCAGGCGAAAACATGGTCGCTCCGCTGTTGCAACAATGCCGCAGGGAGAACGAGATGTTTTTCATTTCCAAAGATTCGATGACCTGCATAAAGCAATCGAATTGTTCTTTTGTATGGGAAAGTTCCGGATCTTCCGAGGAGGTAAAGTGGGTAAAGATCCCTTCGTAGATCAACGAAGGCGTTTCGGATACGGTTTTTGCAATCTCGTCCGCGGCCTGTATTGCGGAATCTTTATCGTGGGCAAAAAAACCCAAACGGCTCATGCCCGTGTCAATTTTCACGTGTACCGATAATTTTTGATTGGGTTCTATGATTTTTTGCAAAAGCAATAGATATTCCCGGTCAAAAGCACATTGGGTCAGTCGGTACTTTGTAAGCAATGGAACATCTTCGGGGGGAGTGTACCCAAAAATTAAAATAGGGGTTTCAATGCCGCCTTCCCGTAAGTGAATCGCTTCATCCAAGCATGCAACACCGAAATAATCGCTTTCCTGTAGTGTTTTTGCAACTTCAACGTCTCCGTGTCCGTATCCATCGGCTTTTACCACCGAAAGAACCTTGCAACCGGGACGGAGCAAGGCTTTTGCGGTATGAAAATTATGCCGGAGTGCGGACCGGTCTATTAAAGCGTAAGAGCGATTTCGTGTTTGTTCCATACAAACCTCTCGTTATACGATGGTCTCAAATTGTTTCAGAATGCGAGCAACGGAACAGGGAAGATCCGAGGGGAGCATTCCGTGTTCCGAAAATTTCTGCTTCAACTCGTCTGCAGCGGCTCCGTGGAGATAAACTCCGCAGACGGCGGCGTCCAGAGCCGTATATCCCTGGGCTAAAAAGGAGGCGATCATTCCTGCAAGAACGTCTCCGCTTCCCCCTTTGGAGAGACCGGAGTTTCCGTTGCGATTGATCATAGCTCCGTTGCGGTCGGCAACGACCGTATGATGTCCTTTTAATACGACGGTCACATTCCACCGATCCAAACATTGTTTGACGGCACCTAAACGGTCGTCTTCCACCTTGGAGACGGGAATGTTTAATAATCGGGCAAACTCTGCCGGATGGGGCGTGAGAATCACGGGAACGCCCGGATTTTCCGTCAAAAAGGTTTCCAAAAGATCCGGCGATTTTGCAATTTCATTTAGTCCGTCGGCATCAATAACCAAGGGTTTTCCTTGTTGAAGAGAGAACTGTACCGCCTTTTTGTCTTCGCCGATGCCGCACCCTACCAGAACGGCAGAGGTCTTAATTTGTCCTTTACGTTCGGTGAAGACCGGTTCCGGCAATTGGGTTTGTAACACAGGAATGATTTGTCGAGGCAGCGCCATTTTCAACAGCCCAACCCCGCACCGTAAGGCTCCCAAAGCCGAAAGATATGCAGCTCCGGTCATGTTCTGGGATCCGCAGACGGATAGCAAGGTTCCGAAGGTTCCTTTATGGGAATTTTCGGGACGGGGGCGAATTAAAGACGCAGTATATTCTCCGTCAATCAGCCCAATGCCGGGGCTTTGTTCCAGGGCTTCTCTGGGAATCCCAATATCTGCCAAGGTGACTTTCCCGCAGTAATTTTTCCCCGGATACAGAAAAAAACAAGGCTTGTAGGCAGCAAAAGTTACCGTTCGTGTGGCACATAGCGTCCCGTCGCTGACTCTACCGTCGTCACATTGAACTCCGGAAGGAATATCGCACGCCACCACGGGCTTGCTTTCCACCGCTTGAAACACGGCTTTGACGTTTTTTGGCAATTCTCCCTGAAACCCGGTTCCGTAGACACAGTCTACCACCAGTTCTGCACTTTCTACTTCCAGCAGAACTTCTTCCCGATCTTCTTTGATCATTGCGGGAGGAAGTGTGCGGAACATCACCGCTGCATCGGGGGAAAATTCCTTTCCGCAAAGCAAGGCTACCACGACGGTATATCCCATTTCTTTCATGATGCGGGCGGCGGCAAAACCGTCACCGCCGTTATTGCCTTTTCCACACAGGAACACGACTTTTGCCGGCGGCGGCAAAACTTTGGCACACCCTTTCGTTAACGCCAAAGCAGCTTTGCTCATCAGTGTCAGAGAGGGGATGTTTAATTTTTTCTCACAATAATTGTCTGCCTCCCGCATTTGGCGGGCAGTATAGACTGATCTCATGAATCAAATCCTCGCAGTTAAGCTTCAAAGGGAATTTGTACCCGACGCTTCATATCGTCGAGAATTTCTTGCTTGGGTTCCCAAATCAAAAGAACGTTCCCCATCTGCCGGTGGCGGAAAACCAGATAGCAAACGGTATGCTCCGTTTCGTATCCGGAGGTAACGTCGATGACTTTATCAAAGGGTGTGTTGGATTTTATGGATTCACGGTATACCCCAAACCGGGTCACGTCGGCGGCTTTCACCGATACGATGCGTTTCCGGGAGGCTTTTGCGGTAATGCAGTCTACATCCACGTCCCCATTGAAATAGAGGTATTCGTATTCTTTATCAAACTGCTGAAACCATTGATATTTAAAGGCAAAGTAGGCAAGGACTACCACGATCATCGTTCCTGCCATCAGCCCAAACCCTTGGGATAAGGCGGAAAAGAACATGATAATGGCAACGGATCCTGCCACGCACCCCACGAAAACCAACCCCTGCAACAGCCATTCCAGGAGAGATTTACGTTTGCGGTAAAGTTGTTCGGTATAAAGTTCCATAAAAAACTCCTTTTATCGAAGTCCAAGATAGGCTTTCACCAGTTGATGCAGCATTTCGTCCCGGTCAAATTTCCGAATCAGGGAACGGGCACCGTTATGACTGGTGATATAGGTGGGATCTTCCGAAAGAAGATATCCAACAATTTGATTCAAAGGATCGTACCCTTTTTCTACCAAAGCGTCGTATACTTGAGTCAGGGTGCGTTTCATTTCATCGTCTTTTTGATTTTTCAGGGAAAACGTAATGGTATTGCGATCTGCCATAACAAAATTCTCCTTTCAAACGATAGAGTTAAGGATTTATTTTCTCAACGTAATTCCGTCGGCTTCCAATGCCTTCAATACGTTGTTTACCACAGGGTCAATATCTCCGTCGGAGAGGGTCTTTTGGGGATCCCGCAGAATCAAAGAATAGGCGATACTCTTCTTGTTTTCGCCCAAAGCAGCACTGCGGTAAACGTCGAATGCTTTCACATCTTCCAAAATTTCTCCTGCAACGGCACGGATTTTTGCTTCAATGTCGCCGGAAAGAACGGTTTCGTCGCAAACCAGAGCCAGGTCTCGGGTCACGGCGGGGAACTTGGGCAGAGGTTTGTAGCCTTTCTTGTTGTCCCCACAGGCAAACAGGTTTGCCAAGGACAGTTCTGCGGCGTAAACTTCCCCCGCAAGGTCGAAGTTCTTTACTACCGCGGGGTGAATCTGACCGAAAATACCAAGAACGGTGTCTCCTGCCTTGAGTTCCGCGGTTCTACCGGGGTGATAGGAGGGATTGGTCTTACAGGGAACGTAAGAAACGTTTTCAATTCCCATCACCGACAGAACTTCTGCCAGTCGACCTTTCAGTTCGTAGAAGTCCATGCCGTCTCCGTAAGCCCCCAAAGTGACAATCTTGGGTTCTTCCGGGAGTTTATTTTCTTCCGCATTTTTCCGGTACACCGTTGCCACTTCGTAGAGATGTGCAGAGGGAATACGGTTGTTGTAGTTTGTGGCAAGAACGTCCAGCATGGAGGGAAGTGCGGTGGTCCGCATTACCGAGGTATCTTCCCCCAAGGGATTTTTGATTTTCAAATAATTGCGTTTTTCGTCGGCTTCGTCCAGAAGGATTTTATCCAGGCCCTTGGGAGAGACGAAGGAATACGTTTCAATTTCGCTCAAGCCAACGGAACGAAGAGCGATCCGCAGATTCTTTTCAAAGACCTGTTCCGGGGTAAGTCCGCCGGATTTGATATCTGCAGAGAACGAGAAGGAAGGAATGTTGTCGTAGCCGTAGAACCGGGCAACTTCTTCCGAAATATCGTATTTATTTTCCACGTCGGAACGGAAGGAGGGAATGGTAACGGTGTGGTCGGTCAAATCAACGATAAAACCAACCCGTTCCAACATTTCTTTGATCATTTCGTCGGTGGCGTTCACGTTGACGTAATGACGGATCCAATCGGCTTCCAGGGGGATCTTCCGCAATTCTTTGTTGCTGAAATCTTCGTCGATCATGTTTGGAGAAACTTTCCCGGCACCCAATTCTTCCACCAATTCGCAGGCACGGTCCAGTGCGGTGACGGTCATTTGTGCGTCGAGATTTTTCTCAAAGCGGGCGGAAGATTCGGTTCTCATGCCCAATTTCTTTGCAGTCCGACGAATAGAAGCCCCAAAGAAGTTTGCGGATTCAAAAACAACTGTTTTGGTGTTTTCGGTAATTTCGCTGTTTGCACCGCCCATGACCCCAGCAACGGCAACGGGTTTGACGGCGTCGGCAATCACCAGCATATCGGAATCCAATGCCCGGTCCTGGTCGTCCAACGTCTTCATGATTTCCCCGTCGTTGGCTCTGCGGACGGTAATTTTTCCTCCGTCCAGACAAGCGTAGTCAAACGCGTGCATGGGCTGACCATATTCCATCATAACGTAGTTTGTGATATCTACGATGTTGTTGATGGAACGAATTCCGCAAGCCCGGAGCTTTTCCACCATCCACATGGGAGAGGGTGCGATGGTTACGTCGGTGACCACGCGGGCGGAATACCGGGGGCAGAGATCCTTGTCCTGAATGGTGACGTTCAGATATTTTTTTGCGTCCACCCCTTCGCCCTTTACCACGGGTTCTTTTACCGTCAAAGGCAAACGGAACGTTCCGGCAGCTTCTCTTGCAACACCGATCATGGAAAGGCAGTCGGGACGGTTGGTCATAATGTCTGCTTCAAAGACTGTGTCGTCCAATCCTAATTGTTCCCGGATATCTCTTCCGATCACACCTTCTTTTAAAATCAAAAGGCCGTCGGAAATGGCATCGGGATAGTCGTTAACCGTCAATCCCAATTCTTCCACGCCACAGAACATCCCGTTAGATACCACGCCCCGGAGTTTGCCCCGTTCGATTTTGGTGCCGTCGGGAAGGGTGGATTTATGTTTTGCCAGGGGAACCAAGTCCCCCACTTTCATATTCTTTGCACCGGTAACGATCTGCAGGGGTTCTTCTTCTCCTGCATCCACCATGCAGACCACCAACTTATCCGCGTTGGGGTGTTGTTCGATGGACAGGATCTTGCAGACCACCACGTTGGACAATCCTTCGTCCAGGCGGCGGAACCCTTTGATTTCGGTCCCGGTCATATTCAGTTCGTGGGCAACGGTCTTGTCTGCCGCGTCCACGGGAGTATATTCTTTCAACCAACGATAAGAAACGTTCATGTTACTTTACCTTCTTTCGACCCATTAAAACATATTCAGGAAACGGACGTCGTTATCATAGAACATCCGAATGTCATCAATCCCGTAACGACCCATAACCAGCCGTTCCAGCCCCATGCCGAAGGCAAAGCCGGAATAAACTTCGGGGTCAATGCCGCAATGGGAAAGAACCTTGGGGTTGACCATGCCGGCACCGCCGATTTCGATCCAACCTTCGTTTTTGCAGAACTTACAGCCTTCGCCGCCACACTTAAAGCAGGAAATGGAAATTTCTGCGGAGGGTTCGGTAAAGGGGAAAAAGTCGGGACGAATCCGAGTTTTGGTTTCAGGCCCAAACAATTTTTTGCAAATCAGTTCCAAAGAACCTTTCAAATGTGCCATGGTAATTCCCTTATCTACCACGAGACCTTCAATCTGATGGAAGATGGGGGAGTGGGTGGCGTCTACTTCGTCAATCCGGAAAACGCGGCCGGGAGAAATGACCCGAATGGGAGGTTGGGTCTTTTCCATAACACGCACTTGTACCGAGGATGTCTGGGTGCGAAGCAGCATTTCGGGGGAGAAATAGAAGGTATCCTGGGTATCTCTCGCAGGATGATCTGCGGGAATGTTCAGGGCTTCAAAGTTGTAGTAGTCATATTCCACTTCCGGACCGGATGCGATGGAGAATCCCATGCTGATAAAAGCGTCTTTGATTTCGTCTAATACCATATTCAGGGGATGTTGTTTTCCAATGACCCGTGTTTTTCCGGGAAGGGTTACGTCCAAGGCTTCTTTTTCCAAACGGCGGTTCAGTTCCGCTTGTTCCAAAATTGCTTTCTTTGCTCGGATTTCCGCATCGATAAAGGTACGGACTTCGTTTGCGATTTGTCCGATAACGGGGCGTTCTTCGGGGGTCAGTTTGCCCATTTGAGACAGCAGGGCGGTCAGTTCCCCTTTCTTTCCGGCAAACCGAACGCGAATGGCTTCCAGTTCTTCAGAGGTTGTGGCAAGTGCCAGGGCTTCTTTTGCCTGTTCTTTGACGGCATAAAGTTGTTCTTTCATGTTCTTCGTCACCTTTTAATCGTCCGCCCGCAGGCGGTAATTTACGTAATTTGTATTATATTATAACATAAATCTTGGCAAAAAGCAAGTTATAAGCGGTACTTTTTTATGACAATTCAGCGGTTTTTCCAAGAAATTCGACGCCATTTTTTCAAATCCATTGAGCGATAAAACGGGAAAATGATTTTTTTCAATAATTTTTAGTTCCTTTTGCCTTCTGGCAATCGGGTTTTTTTGATGATGATATTACAAAAAAACAACTGACATTTTATAAGATTTTTAACTCCGTTTTGGTTTTGATTATTTAATGAAAAAGCATAGAAAAAGTGCCAAAATTAAGATGAAAAACTACTATTATTAGACCGCAAAATATGATATACCATTTCGGTATAAAAAAACCAAAAAACTGAATATTTATGTTTTATGTATTTTTTGCTGCTCCCAAAAAAAGAAAAAACACAATTTTCGAACAATTTGCGAACACTCTTTACAAACCGACGGGACTGTGTTATAATAATGTCAAGAAATCCCCTGGAAAGGTTGCGATGTTTGTGGCACGGCGAAAAGTGTCGGAGTCGGTCAAACCCTTTGAAGGAGTCATTCTTTCGGTGCGGGTGGATCGCGTAGAATTGGAAGACGGTAGATATGCTCCCAGGGAAGTGGTAGAGCACAAGCCCGCCGTCAGTATTTTGCCTGTTGATCGGGACGGAAACGTGTTTTTGGTGAGGCAATATCGCCATGCGGTGGGGGAATACGTATTGGAAGCTCCCGCCGGATTGATGGAAGAGGGGGAAACCCCCGAACAGGCAGCTTTACGGGAATTGCGGGAAGAGACCGGTGCTGTGGGTACGGTGCGGTCTGTGGGAGATTTTTATCCCACCCCCGGCTATTGTGAAGAAATTATTCACCTGTTTGTTGCGGACGTGGAATCTTTTGAAGATACCGACCCGGACGAAGACGAATTTTTACAAACGGTGAAACTTCCCTTTGACGAATTTTATCAAATGGCAAAGGACGGACGGATTCCGGACGGAAAGACCGTGGTTCTTGCCCTGCGTGGAAAACGAGGTTAAGGAGAGGCGACGATGTCGAAACGTGAAGAAAAAAGAGCACAAATTTTAGAATTTGTCACCGCAAGAGTGACCGAAGACGGATACGTTCCTTCTGTCCGGGAAATCTGCAAAGCCGTGGGGCTTTCTTCTCCCGCTACGGTTCATTATCATTTGAATCAATTGTGCGAAGAAGGTTTGATTTCCAAAGAACCCAATAAAAAGCGGGTCATTCGCTTGACAAATCAGACCTCAGGAGGGACTTTTGTCAAGATCCCCGTGGTGGGTAGAGTTACTGCCGGTCAGCCCATTCTCGCCCAGGAATACATCGAAGATTATATTCAGGTTCCCTCGGAGCAAATTCGCGGCAGAGAAACCTTTGCTCTTACCGTGCGGGGGGACAGTATGATCAACGCCGGAATCTTGGACGGAGACATCATCATTGTTCTTCGCACCCCCGTGGCGGAAGACGGTCAGATCGTGGTTGCTCTTCTGGGGGACGAAGCCACTGTTAAGCGGTTTTACCGGGACGGCCGTCGCATTCGGTTGCAGCCGGAAAACGACGCTTATGCCCCCATTTATGCTGACGAGGTGCAGATTCTCGGTAGAGTGATTGCCCTGCATCGCTACGAAATTCATTAACGGTATCACGATCCCCCGGACAAGCGTCCGGGGGTTTTTGCTGCAAATTTTCCCTTAAAAGGTAAATATTATAATAATATACACGTAAATTCGCAATTATTTTACAAAACACCCCTTTACTTGTGATGGAAAATATGTTATAATAAAATGCAATATACTGTTATCGAACAGTTGAGATAGCAAAAAAACAAACCAAGAGAGGAAGTAACACAATGGGAAACAAAATCTCGAAAGTTCCCTTCAAAGGAACCCCTGAACAGGAACGGGAATTGCGTGACATTCTCGCGTCCCTGAAAGATCAGCCCGGTGCTCTGATGCCCGCTATGCAGAAGGCTCAGGATATTTACGGCTATCTTCCCATCGAAGTCCAGACCATGATCGCAGAAGGTCTGAACGTCCCCGTAGAAGAAGTGTACGGCGTTGCCACCTTCTACGCACAGTTTGCTCTGAATCCCAAAGGGAAGTATGTAATCGGCGTTTGCCTTGGTACTGCTTGCTACGTTAAAGATTCTCAGGCAATTTTCGACAAATGCTGCGAAGTTTTGAAAATCAAAGGCGGAGAAATGTCCGAAGACGGTCTGTTCTCCTTGGAAGCTACCCGTTGCATCGGTTGCTGCGGTCTTGCTCCCGTTATGACGGTGGGCGATGACGTTTACGGCAAAATCACTGCCGCAGATGTCCCCGGCATTCTTGCGAAATATACTAACTGATTCTCCGATTCGGAATTCCGGAATCGGCTTGGAGGAATCCAAACATGAAAATCAGCAAAATCGCCGATCTTCTTAACGCAAAAGTTCTATGCGGTGAAGATTGCTTGGAGAATGAAGTCCATTCTGCTTGTGGATCGGACATGATGAGCGACGTTCTCGCTTTCGTGAAAGATCAAGCGGTTCTTTTAACCGGACTTGTCAATCCTCAAGTGGTTCGTACTGCAGAAATGATGGATATGCGATGCATCGTATTTGTCCGTGGCAAAACTCCTCCTCCGGAGGTGATTGAAGCCGCCAAGGAAGCCGGAATTGTCGTTCTGGCAACCTCTGAGCGGATGTATCCCGCTTGCGGAAAGTTGTATGCCACCGGCCTTGTAGGTGGGAGCGTGTCTGTATCATGAGCGAACCTGTAAAATTCCATTTTGACGTTGCCGGAGATAATTTTGCCTCTGCCGGGGAAGCCTCGGTTAAGGTAAAAAAACTGCTTCGTCAGCTAAATATGGATCCCGAAACCATTCGCCGGGTCTCCATCGCCATGTACGAAGGGGAGATCAATATGGTTATTCATGCTAACGGCGGTACCGCGGACGTAATTTTGTATCCCGATCGGATTCAAATGATTCTTGCGGATACCGGTCCCGGTATTCAGGATGTCTCTCTTGCTATGCAGGAAGGCTACTCCACGGCAAAGGACAATGTCCGTTCCTTGGGCTTCGGTGCAGGAATGGGACTTCCAAACATGAAGCGTTATACCGACCGAATGGAAATTGAATCGGAAATTGGAAAAGGAACCACGGTTACCATGGAGGTCCTTCTTCCCGGTGCCGAGGGATAATGCAGGTTTCCTTTTGAAAGGAGGTCTTCCGTATGTCGAATTTGCATTCCGTCTCGTTATTGAGAGACCGTTGCAAAGGATGTACCGCTTGTTTGAAGCGTTGCCCCACCGAGGCGATTCGGATTCGGGACGGTCATGCCGTGATCCGTACCGAACGCTGTATCGACTGCGGCGAATGTATCCGAGTTTGTCCTCATAAAGCAAAGAAAGCCACGTACGACGACTTTTCCGATTTGGAAAAGTTTCGTTGGAAAATTGCGTTGCCTGCCCCCGCCCTGTACGGCCAGTTTGAAAATCTCGAAGACGTGGATTACGTTCTGACCGGGTTATTGGGGTGTGGTTTTGATGACGTGTGCGAAGTTGCACGGGCTGCGGAATTGATTTCCGAGTACACCCGTTGCTATCTTCGCCGAACCGATATTCCCAAACCGGTGATTTCTTCCGCCTGTCCCGCCATTGTGCGGATGATTGCGGCGAGGTTCCCCTCCTTGTGTAAGCACGTGCTTCCCATGCTTCCCCCCGTGGAATTGGCAGCCCGTCTTGCTCGGGAAGAGGCAAAGAAAAACCATCCGGAATTATCGGACGATGATATTGGTGTTTTCTTCATTTCCCCCTGTCCTGCTAAGGTCAGTTATATGAAGAACCCCATCGGTATCGAAAAAAGTGCCATTGACGGAACGCTGTCCATGAGTGACGTCTATTTCCGCCTTGTGCCGGTGATGAATAAGATCACCACCCCGATTCCCCTGTCCAAAACCGGACTGATTGGGATTAGTTGGGCGGGCTCCGGCGGGGAAGCGTCTGCGTTGTTTAACGATAAATACCTTGCTGCAGACGGCATGGAAAACGTGATTAAAGTTCTGGACGAAATTGACAACGGAAATATTTCCGGTTTGCAGTTTGTGGAACTCAACGCTTGCAGTGGCGGTTGTGTCGGCGGTGCTTTGACGGTAGTAAATCCTTATATTTCCAAAGCACGGTTGCAATCCCTTCGTCGGTATTTGCCCGTGTCTCAAAATCGGGTAGGGTCGGCATTAAAGCCGGATTCGACGGAGATCCCCTCCGATTATCTTTGGAACTTACCATTAAAATATACGCCTATTTTGCAGTTGGACTCCGATATGTCTGTTGCCATGCGGAAAATGTCGGAAATTCAGCGGTTGCGGGGACAATTCCCCGATTTAGACTGCGGTGCCTGCGGTGCTCCCACCTGTCTCGCTCTTGCGGAAGACGTGGCGTGCGGAGAAGCCCGGGAAAACGACTGTATTATGAAATGGAAAGACGTGCTTCGGAATGCAGATTCCCGAACCGTCGCCCCGGGAGGGGAGGAACCGAAATGACAGTAAAGGAATTGCGGGCGGCTTTAAATCTTCAGGTGTTGTCTGAAACCGATCCCGACCGTGCCGTCACCGGAGGCTATGGAGGCGATCTTCTCAGTTGGGTCATGGGGCGAGCGAAATGCGGAGACGCATGGGTCACCATTATGACCAACCGAAACGTAGTTGCCGTAGGTGCGTTGGCTGACGTTGCCTGTGTTGTAATTGCGGAAGATTCCGCCGTGAAAGACGACGTGATCGCTCTTGCGGAGGAAAAGGACGTAAACCTTTATCGCAGTTCTGAACCGATCTTTGAACTGTGCTGTAAAATCGGTTCTTTGTTAGGCGTATGAGCCGTTATTATTACGATCTTCACATTCATTCTTGCCTTTCTCCCTGTGCGGACGATGATATGACCCCCGCCAATATTGCCGGAATGGCGTCGTTAAAAGGGCTAACTCTGTTGGCTCTCACCGATCACAATTCTTGTGGGAACTGCCCCGCCTTTTTCGATGCTTGTAAAGCCTTCGGAATCGTGCCGGTTCCCGGTATGGAATTGACCACCGCGGAAGATATTCATCTCATCGTGTTGTTTCCTACGTTGGAACAAGCCATGGACTTTGATGCCGAAATCCACCCCCGAATCATGCCCATTAAAAACCGACCGGACATTTTCGGGAATCAATGGGTTGTGGATAGCGACGATAATCTTCTGAGAACAGAGGAGACGTTGCTGATTAATGCCACCGATTTGGACGTGGATTCCGCTATCGCTTTGGTGGATCGGTTTGGCGGAGCTATCTATCCCGCCCATATCGACCGCCCCTCCAACGGCATGATTGCCGTCTTGGGTTCTGTTCCTAAGGAATACGGCTTTTCCTGTGTGGAATTTAACGACATAGCACAGCGGGAAACGATTCTGAAAGAACAAGGATTGAATTGTCTCACCCTTTGTTCTTCCGATGCCCACGATCTGGGCAGAATCAATGAGGCAGAACATTTTCTGGAATTGGAGGATGAACCCTATTCTTCCGCATTGGTTCGCCAGCGATTGATAGAGTTTTTGAAACGATGAAAGAATTATCCCTAAATATTCTTGATATAGCACAAAATTCCGTTTCTGCCGGAGCAAAGAATATTTTGATCTCTCTGGAAGAAGACGAAAAGGGTTGGTTGATCCTGACCGTCACCGACGACGGACGGGGTATGGAGCGAGAAATGGTTCAATCCGTGACCGATCCTTTCTGTACCACCCGTACTACGCGGAAAGTCGGCATGGGGATTCCCCTGCTGAAGCTTGCCAGCGAACAAGCGGGCGGATCTTTGTCCATCGTTTCGGTTTCCGAAAAGACCGACCCCGTCCATTGTGGGACGACCCTTCGGGCAACGTTTGACACCAACAGTATCGATTTTACTCCTTTGGGAGACGTTGTGGATACGGTTGTGGTGTTGATTCAGGGACACCCGGAGATCGATTATCTTTATTTGCACTCTACTCCCTACGGAACTGCCCGTTTGGATACAAAAGAACTCCGGGCTGTTTTGGGAGATGAGATATCCCTCGGAGAGTTTGAGATCCTGGAATGGATTCGCGGCTCTTTGGAGGAACAATACCAAGCGTTTAATAAAAAATGAATCATAAAAATGGAGGCGTAACATTCATGAAAACTCTCGCAGAACTTGAAGCCATCAGAGAACGTATGAGAGGCAAAGTTGCTGTGCGTGAAGCAAGCGACAACACCACCCGTATCGTTGTTGGTATGGCAACCTGCGGCATCGCCGCCGGTGCCCGCCCTGTCCTCAATGCGATTGCAGAGGAAGTTTCCAAACAAGGTCTGTCCGAAACCGTTACTGTTACCCAGACCGGGTGCATTGGTCTTTGCCAATACGAACCCATCGTTGAAGTGTATCAGCAAGGTAAGGACAAAGTCACCTACGTCAAGATGGATGCTGACAAAGCCAAAAAGGTTGTAGAACAGCACATCAAAGGTGGCAACGTCGTGGCAGAATACACCATTGCCAACAATGCGAAATAAGGAGGAAGAAAATCAATGATTCGCGCTCATGTTTTGATTTGCGGCGGTACCGGTTGTACATCCTCCGGCAGTGCCAAGCTGCATACCAGACTGGAAGAAGAACTGAAGGCTCAAGGTCTGGAAAACGAAGTTAAGGTCGTTCAGACCGGTTGCTTCGGTCTTTGTGCTCTCGGTCCCATCATGATCGTTTATCCCGACGGCACTTTCTACAGCATGGTTAAGGAAGAAGATCTTCCCGAAATCGTAGAAGAACACCTGCTGAAAGGTCGTCCCGTAGACCGTTTGGTTTACAAAGATAGGGCCGATGATGTGGTCGCTGAAGCTTCCGCACAATACTCTTTGAATGATACTGCGTTCTACAAAAAGCAGATGCGTGTTGCTCTGCGGAATTGCGGTGTTATTGATCCCGAAATTATCGACGAATATATCGCCATGGACGGTTATAAGGCCCTGGGTAAAGTCCTGACCGAAATGACCCCCGAAGACGTTATTCAAACCATGCTCGACTCCGGTCTTCGCGGACGCGGTGGTGCAGGTTTCCCCACCGGTATGAAGTGGAAGTTTGCCCGTGCATCCCAGTCCGATAAGAAATTCGTCTGCTGTAACGCCGACGAAGGTGATCCCGGTGCATTCATGGACCGTTCCGTTCTGGAAGGTGACCCCCATGCCGTAATCGAAGCTATGGCAATCGCAGCTTATGCGATTGGTGCTGATCAGGGTTATGTGTACATCCGTGCCGAATACCCCATCGCAGTAAAGCGTTTGGCAATCGCCATCGAACAGGCTCGCGAATACGGTCTTTTGGGTAACGATATCTTCGGAACCGGCTTTAACTTCAATCTGGACATCCGTCTGGGTGCCGGTGCTTTCGTTTGCGGTGAAGAAACTGCTCTGATGACCTCCATCGAAGGTCACCGTGGCGAACCCCGTCCCCGTCCTCCTTTCCCCGCTGTTAAGGGGTTGTTCGGTCAGCCCACCGTTCTGAACAACGTAGAAACCTACGCCAACATTCCCCAGATCATTCTGAAGGGTGTGGATTGGTTCCGTTCCATCGGTACCGAAAAGAGCAAAGGTACGAAAGTATTCGCTCTGGGCGGTAAGATTAAGAACACCGGTCTTGTAGAAGTTCCCATGGGGACTCCTCTGCGTACCATCATCGAAGAAATCGGTGGCGGTATTCCCAACGGAAAGAAGTTCAAGGCGGCTCAAACCGGCGGTCCTTCCGGCGGTTGTATCCCCGTAGAACATCTGGACGTTCCCATTGATTACGACAACCTGATTGCCATCGGTTCTATGATGGGTTCCGGCGGTCTGATCGTAATGGACGAAGACAACTGTATGGTTGACATTGCCAAATTCTTCCTGGAATTTACCGTAGATGAATCTTGCGGTAAGTGTACTCCCTGCCGTATCGGTACCCGCCGTCTGCTGGAAATGCTGACCAAGATCACCGACGGTAAGGCTACCTTGGAAGATCTGGATAAAATGGAAGAACTGTGCCACTATATTAAGGAAAACTCTCTGTGCGGTCTGGGTCAGACGGCTCCCAACCCCGTTCTGTCCACTCTGCAGTACTTCCGCAACGAATACGAAGCTCACATCATCGACAAGACCTGTCCCGCCGGCGTATGTAAGAATCTGCTGAAATACAGCGTTATCGCCGACAAGTGCTTCGGTTGCGGTATGTGTGCCCGTGCTTGTCCCGCAGATGCTATCTTTGTTACTGACTACACCGCTCCCGGCAAGAAGAAACCCGCCGTTGCTATTGACACCGATAAGTGTGTTAAGTGCGGTGCTTGTATCGGTACTTGTAAGTTCGCTGCTATTATTAAGAAATAAGGAGGATTGTGGAAATGGCTGACGTAAATTTGAAAATTAACGGCATTCCCGTAACCGTTCCCGCCGGAACGACCATTCTCGATGCCGCCAACCAAGCCGGTGTCCGTATTCCGACCCTGTGCTTTTTGAAAGACATTAATGCAATCGGTGCTTGCCGTATCTGCATTTGCGAAGTCAAGGGTGCCCGTGCTCTTGCCGCAGCTTGCGTATATCCCGTAACCGAAGGAATGGAAGTTTTCACCGACACTCCCAAGGTTATCGAATCCCGCAAGACTACTCTCGAACTGATCCTTTCCAATCACGATATGAAGTGCCTCTCCTGCCCCCGCAGCCAAAACTGCGAACTGCAGAAGCTGGCTCTGGAATACGGTGTGGATTGCGATCGCTTCCAGGGTGCAAAAACTCCCTCTGAATTGGAAAACACCAATCCCTACCTGATCCGTGATAACGGCAAATGTATTCTTTGCCGCCGTTGTTCCGCCGTTTGCCGTGCAAACCAGGGCGTCGGTGTCATCGGTGCCAACGAACGTGGCTTTAACACCCACATCGGCTGTGCATTTGATCTGGATTTGAGCGAAGTTTCCTGTATCGGTTGCGGTCAGTGTACCGTTGTTTGTCCCACCGCCGCCCTCACCGAAAAGGACGATACCGCGGCTGTGTTTAAGGCAATTGCCGATCCTACCAAGCACGTAGTGGTTGCTCCCGCTCCCTCCGTCCGTGTTCAGATCGCAGAAGAATTTGGTGAACCCATCGGCACCAACGCTGAAGGTAAGCTGGTTTCTTCTCTCCGTCGTCTCGGCTTTGATGCTGTGGTTGACGTGGACGTTGCCGCTGACGTTACCATTATTGAAGAAGGTACTGAATTTATCAACCGTGTTCAGAAGGGTGGAGCGTTGCCTCTGATTACTTCCTGTTCTCCCGGTTGGGTTAAGTACTGCGAACATTACTATCCCGAATTTATTCCCAACCTTTCTTCCTGTAAGTCTCCCCAGGGTATGTACGGTGCTTTGATGAAGTCTTACTATGCAGAAAAAATGGGTTGGGATCCCAAGGACGTCTTCGTGGTCAGCATTATGCCCTGTACTGCGAAAAAGTTCGAACGTACCCGCACCGGTTCCAAGGTGGACGGTTTGAACGACATTGATGCCGCCCTGACCACCCGTGAACTTGCCAAGATGATTCGCAAAGTCGGTATTATTTGGGAAAAACTTCCCGACGAAGAATTTGATCCTCTGTTCGGTATCGCTACCGGTGCCGGGCATATCTTCGGTGCTTCCGGCGGTGTTATGGAAGCAGCTCTTCGTACCGTTGTTGAAAAATTGGAAGGCAAAGAACTTGCTTCCGTTGATTTCACCGACGTTCGCGGTATGGAAGGTGTCAAAGAAGCCACCTACAATGTTGCCGGTATGGAAGTGAAAGTTGCCGTTGTCAGCGGTACTGCTAACGCTGGCAGACTGTTGGAAAAGATTAAGTCCGGCGAAGCAACCTATCATTTCGTGGAAGTTATGGCTTGTCCCGGCGGCTGTGTCAACGGCGGCGGTCAGCCCATTCACGATGCTTACACCCGTGCTAACGTGGATATCCGCGGTCTTCGTGCAGCTGCTCTGTACAACCAGGACGCTGCTTGTGCTGTTCGTAAGTCTCATGAATCCCCCATCGTCAAGGAATTGTATGCAAATTACCTGGGCGAACCCGGTGGTCATAAGGCTCACCACCTGCTCCACACTACTTACGAAACCCGTAAGAAGTATTGAGTTGAATTGATGAATAAAAAGGATTGTCTGTGAAAGCAGACAATCCTTTTTTATTTTCCGCAAAAGACTTGATTTTTTTTCGGTTTTGTATTATAATAGAAGAAAGAACTATTTTGAGGTGTGTTATGCGACTGCAAGAATCGGGGGAAATGTATCTGGAAACGATCCTGCAACTGTCCCGGAAACAAAATCGCGTCCGTTCTATCGACGTGGTGGAAACCATTGGGTACAGCAAACCTAGCGTCAGCCGGGCGGTGGGACTGTTAAAACAGGGGGGCTATCTGAACGTTTTAGACGACGGTTCCTTGGTTTTGACCGATTCCGGAAGAGAAGTGGCGGAGCGAACCTTTGAACGCCACAAAGTCTTAACGGCGTTTTTCCTCGCTTTGGGAGTAGACCCGGAGGTTGCCGACTCCGATGCCTGTAAAATTGAGCATGACATCAGCGACGCTACCTTCGATGCCATCAAACGGCACACCGAAAAATTGTCTTAACGACCGCATCTAAATATAAGGAGGATTCTTTATGGAAATTTTGATTCTGGTTGCCGTTTTGGTTGCCATCGTGTTCAGCTGCCTTCGTATCGTTCCTCAGGCTCACGAATACGTCATCGAATTTTTGGGAAAATACCGCACCACGTGGTCTGCAGGGTTGCATTTGAAGATTCCTTTTTTGGAAAGAATCTCGAAAAAAGTAACGTTGAAAGAACAGGTTTTGGATTCTCCTCCTCAGCCCGTTATTACCAAGGATAACGTTACCATGCAGATTGACACGGTTGTGTTCTATCGGATTTTTGATGCAAAAATGTATACTTACGGGGTTGTCAATCCCGTCAACGCACTCTCTAATTTGACTGCCACCACTCTGCGTAACATCATCGGGGAAATGGACTTGGACGGCACGTTGACGTCCCGTGATACCATCAACGGCAAATTGACCAGCATTCTCGACGATGCCACCGATCAATGGGGCATTAAGATTACTCGGGTGGAATTGAAAAACATTATTCCTCCCGCTGCCATTCAGGCTGCCATGGAAAAACAGATGAAGGCAGAACGGGACCGCCGGGAAACCTTGCTCCAGGCAGAGGGACACAAAGAAGCCTCTATCACCCGTGCGGAAGGGGACAAACAAGCCATGATCCTCGCCGCAGAAGGGGAGAGAGATGCTCGTATTGCCCGTGCGGAAGGGGAAGCACAAGCCATTTTCCTTGCCAAAAAAGCCGAAGCTGATGGGTTGAAGGCCTTGATGGAAGCAGGAATTGACGCCACGGTTTTGGAACTGAAAAAATACGAAGCATTGACCAACGTCGCTAACGGAAAGGCTGCAAAATTAATTATTCCTTCCGATGTGGTTGACACGGTGAAAAAGAACGTTATTTTCAGTGAAACTTCCGGCTTGGGAGATCAGACTGCTCCCTCTGCCGAAGAACCTGCAAAGAAGAAAAAAGACCCTTGTTGTGATTGATTCATGAAATAAAAAAAGACTTGTGAAAAATCTTCACAAGTCTTTTTTATGCCGTAAAACGTAAGATTGTCCAAAGTATAATTCCATTTAAAATCAAGCACGACGGAATCCCCAGCAGAAAGGAAAGATGCTTGGTTTTATGCCGAAAAATCTGCATTCCCAACAGAGCACCAATGCTTCCGCCTGCAAGAGAAACCAAAAATAAAACCTTTTCCGCGATCCGCTGTTTTTTCTTCCTTGCCTTCTGTTTGTCTATGCCAAACAGGGCAAAGGCGAGCAAATTTATCCCAATCAGCCAACCGATTAACCATTCCATAATATCCCTCCGGATATAGCATATCACGTTTTTCTCTTCCTGTCAAGGGGAAGTTTGGAAGTCTTTCCAAAATAAACCATTTTGGTTTACAAAAGGTTCACGGATTGGAAATATTTTAACCTTGCGGTAAGGGGAAAACTATGGTAAAATGGATATCGAAAGGAGAGATCAATATGAAAAAGTTATTGATTTCCTTTTTGTTTGCTCTTGCCCTGGTGTTAATCTTGCCCGGACGGGTCCATACCGCCCGTGCTTCCGAAACCGCTGTCGCGGGGACGGTAACCACGGCACAGACCCGTCTGAACGTCCGTTCTTCTCCCTCCTTGTCGGGAACTATTTTAACCGGCTTGAACCGGGGCAGTACCGTGGCGTTGATCTCCAAATCCGGGGACTGGTGGAAAGTAGAATACGCTGCCGGTCGTTACGGATATTGTAGTGACGACTACATTACCCCCCTGTCGACGCGAAAGGCCATCGTTTCTGCCGACGGTTACCGTTTGAATATTCGAACCGGCCCCTCCACCGGTTATCGGGTAGCATCTCAATTTAACGACGGAGCCTCGGTTACGGTGCTTTCTTCTTCCGGGGGGTGGGCGAAAGTCTTGTACGCGGGAACCCAGATCGGATACGTCTCCGAAGAGTTCTTGAAGTATCCTTCTTCCGGTTCTCCCTCGGTAACGTTGTCGGTTCCCCGCTATTCCCAGACGGATTCCCGCTGGGCGAACGTCCGGTTGGGCAGCAGTTGGTATACCATCGGTACTGCCGGATGTACTACGACCGCCATGGCGATGGTGGAAAGTGCCGTTCGCGGAACCACCGTAACTCCCGCCATGTTGGTTAAGGAAGTTCAGTATTCTTCCTCCGGGGATCTTTATTGGCCCTCCAACTATTCTGCCTACACGGGCAGTGACTATCTGTCGGTGGTCTACCGGCAGTTACAGGGGGGACGCCCCGTGATGATTGGGGGCTTTACGCCCTCCGGTTCCCAGCATTGGGTGGTGATTACCGGCTTTACCGGCGGAGATCTTTCTCCGAAAAACTTTACCATTCACGATCCCGGAACCACATCCCGGACAACCCTTGCCGATTTTCAGGCAAAATACAGCGTCTTTTATAAGATTATGATTCGAGGTTAACCCAAATCTACAGAGCAAACAGGAAATTAAAAAAGAGCCTTTTATTGCGTGAAACAACGCCGTAAGAGGCTCTTTTTCTGTTTAAAAGAGAATGTAACATTTTTTTCCTTGCTTTTTTTGCCCGGTTCTGTTATAATAGAGATACTAATTTTCGGGAGGATTTGTTATGGCAATCCACGTTGCGTTTAAAAAAATGGACGAAAAGGCTCAAATTCCCACCTACGGATCTCTGTCGGCTGCGGGGGCAGATTTATATGCTCTGCAAGAAGCGGAATTACAACCGGGTCAAACGGTGCTGATCCATACCGGTATTGCCATGGAAATTCCCGAAGGATACGCGGGGTTGATCTACGCCCGGAGCGGACTTGCCACCAAGCGGGGACTTGCTCCCGCCAATAAAGTCGGAGTTGTCGATGCGGACTACCGGGGCGAAATTATGGTTGCCCTTCACAATCATTCCGACCGGATGCAAAAGGTAGATTGCGGAGAACGAATCGCCCAATTAGTGATCACTCCCTTTTTGCGGGTGGAATTTGACGAAGTTTCCCACCTGTCCGATACCGACCGGGGAGCCGGCGGATTTGGTTCCACAGGAAAAAAATAAGGACAAAACGAGCCTTTTTAACAAGGCTCGTTGTTTTTTATCCTCGTCAGCCCTTGCTTTTTTCGGCAAATTATGGTATAATGATTAGGTACGACTGTAAAAAGGAGTTTGCTTATGCGTTCTGAACGAAAAAATTTAACCTGTACTTCCTGCGGAAAGGAATTTTCTGCCCGGATCATTACCCAAGTGGACGAAAGCCGTCCGGAAGATCAGGAAGCAAATCTGACTGACGGAAGTCTGTTTACCTTCCGTTGTCCTCATTGTGATGCCGAACAGTACGTCAACCATTACCTCCTTTGGGTGGACAAGGATCGGACCGTTGCGGTCTGTAATCTTACCTGTGAAGAAGAAATCCGTGCCATGGAAGAAGCGTTGTCCGCTTTGACTGCGTTTGGAAAAGCTTCGGATCTTCGCCGCCGGTACGTATCGTCCCCCGCCAATCTTTGCGAAAAAACCGAGATCTTCAAAGCCGGTCTGGATGATCGGGTGGTGGAGATTATCAAATTATATTTTTCCCAGGACGTCCGCCGGAAATATCCCGACAAAACGTTAAATAACGTTCTGTTTTTCCCGGAAGAAAACGGATACGGTCTTTTGTTCCAATGTCCGGAGGGAGATTTGTCCGTTTCCCTCCCCAAAAGCACCTTTGAACAGGCGTCGGCACAGTTTACCTTCCCCGAACCCTCTCCCGCGGTGGTGGATACGGCGTGGGCGATGGACTATCTTTTGGGAGGCATGAAAAAGTGCTGAATCTACGCCAAACCGAAAAAGATTTTCTTCTGCCTCATATCTTCCCCGGAAGCACGGTGGCGGATTTTACCATGGGAAACGGAAACGATACTCTGTGGCTGTCCCAACAGGTAGGACAGACCGGTCGGGTCTACGCTTTTGACGTTCAGCCCGAGGCGGTTGCCCGGACGGAAGAACGGATGAAAGCAGAAGCACCGTTTGAAAATTATACCTTGATCTGTGATTCTCACCATCGGGCGGCAGAGTATATCAAAACCCCCATTTCTGCCGGGATTTTTAATCTGGGATTTTTGCCGGGAGGAGATAAATCCATCACTACGCTGCGAGAAACCACCTTGCCCGCGGTAGAGACGGCTCTTTCCTTGCTGGCTCCCAAGGGAGGACTTCTTGTTGCGGTCTATCCCGGACACGAAGAAGGTCGCCTGGAGGGGGAACTTTTGCAGAAAATCTTTTCTGAATTGCCTCAAAAACAGTATAGCGTTGCCTGTCTTCGCATTGTCAACGCTCCCGACTGCCCCTTTTTTTATTTGATTGAGAAAAATAAGTGAGGTTTCCATGACCGAAAAATTGTACGACCTGGATGCTTTTCAACGCACCTTTTCTGCTACGGTAAAAAAATGTATTCCCGTGCAGGACGGCTACGACGTGGTGTTGGACCGCACCGCATTTTTCCCCGAAGGGGGAGGGCAGTACGGAGATAAAGGAACCATTCAGGGCGTGGCTGTCACCGATACGCAGATTTGCGACGGAACTATTTATCACCGGGTACACGCTCCTCTGGAAATCGGGAAAACGGTGGAAGGTTCCCTGGATTGGGAAGAACGGTTTCGCCGGATGCAGAATCATTCCGGAGAACATATTATTTCGGGGTTGGTCCATTCCACGTTGGAATTTGAAAACGTAGGATTTCACCTCTCCCACCGTGAAATGACCATAGACTACAGCGGAGAATTGACTCCCGATGATGTAAAACGAATCGAAAAAGAAGCCAATCGGGTCGTATGGGAAGACCGTCCGATTCGTTGTTTTTATCCCTCTCCGGAGGAGTTGGCTGTCTTACCCTATCGTAGTAAAAAGGAATTGACCGAAGCGGTTCGCATCGTGTCCGTGGAGGGAATTGACGTCTGTGCGTGTTGTGCCCCTCAAGTAAAAAGCACCGGTCAGATCGGCGAGATTTATATTGTGGATTCCATGCGTTGGAAAGGTGGAACCCGGCTAACCGTCCGTTGCGGAAACGATGCTTTGGAAGAATACCGCACGTTGCGGCAGGACGAAAAACAACTGTCCACCTTTTTTTCTGTACCGCAAGGACAGATTTATCCCGCGGCGGAAAGATTGCAAAAAGAACTTGGGGAATTGACTCGAAAATACAACCTGATTTTAAAAGAAAATCTTTTGTTGCGGTTGCAAAAAATTCCCTTTACCCAGGGAAATGTGGTTTTCTGTTCTCCCACGCCGGAGGCAGAAATCATGCGTGCCGCCGCCAACGAGGGGATCAAGCAATGTACCGGGCTTTTCGTTTGCCTTTCCGGGAACGATGACGAGGGGTATCGCTATGTAATTTCCGCCAAAAGCGGTCTGAAAGAACAGGCGAAAGCAATAAACGCCCCATTGTCCGGCAGAGGCGGTGGAAACGATACCATGATTCAAGGCTCTTTTTCTGCCACAGAAAATGCTATACGGGAATTTTTTAAGGAGTTTCAGATATGATCAATGTTAATGATTTGAGTTTTAATTTCGGCGGACAACTGTTGTTCAAGCACGTGGATCTTCAGTTTACCCCCGGCAACTGCTACGGGGTCATCGGTGCCAACGGTGCGGGAAAATCCACTTTCTTACGGATTTTGTGCGGAGAATTGGAACCCTCCTCCGGTTCGGTTTCCATCGCCCCCAACACGCGGATGTCGGTGTTGAAGCAAGACCACTTTGCCTACGACGAATATACCGTGCTTGATACGGTAATCATGGGGAATCCCAAACTGTACGAAGTTATGAAAGAAAAAGACGCTCTGTACATGAAGGAAGACTTTTCCGACGAAGACGGCGTCCGTGCTTCGGAATTGGAAGGGATCTTTGCCGAAATGAACGGGTGGGAAGCGGAATCCGATGCTTCCCGGCTGATTCAAGGATTGGGACTGAAAGAAGAAATTCTTTATTCTTCGATGGCAGACTTGAAAGAAAGTGAAAAAATCAAAGTTTTGTTGGCACAGGCTCTTTTTGGAAATCCCGATATTATTCTTCTGGACGAACCTACCAACGGTCTGGATCTGGATGCGGTCCTGTGGCTGGAAGATTTTTTGAGCGATTATTTCGGTACCGTTCTCGTGGTCTCCCACGACCGCCACTTTTTAAACGACGTTTGTACCAATATTGTGGATATTGACTTTACCGGAATCAAAATGTACGTGGGTAACTACGAATTCTGGTACGAATCGTCTCAATTGATGCAACGGCTGATTAAACAGCAGAATAAGAAAAACGAAGAAAAAATCCGGGAATTGCAGGAATTTATTTCCCGCTTCTCCGCAAATAAATCCAAGTCTCGCCAGGCAACCTCTCGCCGGAAATTGCTGGATAAACTGACGGTGGAAGAAATCCCCGCGTCCTCCCGCCGCTATCCCTTTATTGGTTTTGAATGTGATCGGGAAGCTGGCAAGGATATTTTGGAAGTTACCGGACTTTCCAAATCCCTTAACGGACAACCTCTGTTTGAAAATCTTACCTTTACCTTGAACCGGAATGAAAAAGTAGCGTTGGTGGGCAACGAACTTGCCATCACCTCTTTGTTCCGGATCTTAATGGAAGAAGATACCGCCGACGCCGGGGAATACAAGTGGGGACAATCCATCACAACCTCCTATTTCCCCCATGATAATACGGCTTATTTTGACGATTGCAACGACAGTATCATCGATTGGATGCGGCAATATTCCAAGGATCAGACCGAAAGCTATCTCCGTGGATTTTTGGGCAGAATGCTGTTCTCCGGGGACGCGGTTTACAAGCCGGTTCACGTTCTGTCCGGGGGCGAAAAGGTTCGTTGTATGTTTTCCCGCATGATGATGTTTGGCAGTAACTTCCTGATTTTGGATCAACCCACCGACCACTTGGACCTGGAATCCATTACTGCCGTCAACGATGGGCTGAAAGCATTCAAGGGTGGTATGATGTTCACCACCCACGACTATGAAATGGTTTCTACCGTTGCCGACCGGGTCATCGAAATCCGTCCCGATCGAATTCTCGATTATGCCGGCGGATACGAAGATTTTCTTCAATGGAAAAAAGAAAAGGGCTACGAAGAATAACAATGAAAAGACCGTTTGTAAAAAAACGGTCTTTTTTGCCTGTTTTATAAACCAAAACGGTTTATATCTCCGTTCTTATGTTTTCTTTTTTCTTCCGCTTAATTCCTGTAAATTTGGGGATTTGTCACTCTTTGTTGCGAAATCTTCTCTTGCAATTTGAAAAAAAACCTGTTATAATAAAAACAGTTCTATGATTGAGGTGAAAATTATGAAACGGGCGTCCGGTGTTTTATTGCACGTTTCCTCTTTGTGGGGAGAATATTCCGAGGGGTCCTTCGGCCAGGCGGCAAAAGAATGGATCGATTTTCTTTCCGACTGCGGTTTTTCCTATTGGCAGACCCTGCCTTTTTGTCTTCCTGACGACTATAACTCGCCCTATTGTTCTCTTTCTACCTTTTCGGTCAACCCCTATTTTATTGATCTTCCCGAATTGGAACGACAGGGACTTTTGACCAAAGAAGAATTAGATCTGGCAAAACAAAAAACGCCTTATGCGTGCGAATTTTCCCGTCTTTCCAAAGAACGGTTATCCTTGTTGCAAAAAGCAGCCAAACGGTTTGACGGCGGGAAAGAGATGGAAGACTTTTTTCAAGCCCATCCCCGCACGGCGGATTTCTGCCGCTTTATGGCACTCCGATCTTCCAACGAAAACCTCCCTTGGATGGAGTGGAGTTCGTTGGAACCGGACGAAGACGTCTTGAATCTGTGGCGTTTTACGCAATACACTTTTTTCCGTCAATGGCTTGCAATCAAAGACTATGCTAACAGCAAAGGAATTTCAGTAATTGGTGATATTCCCATTTACGTGGCGTTAAATTCCTCCGATGTTTGGGCGGCTCCCCAACAGTTCTTGCTGGACAAGGAGAATAAGCCCACCGGTGTTGCCGGAGTTCCTCCCGACTATTTTGCCGAAGACGGTCAGTTGTGGGGAAATCCTCTCTACGATTGGAAAACCATGAAGGCCGACGGCTATGCTTGGTGGAAAGATCGAATTTCTTTTATGTGCGAACTGTTTGACGGCGTTCGCATCGACCATTTCCGGGGATTGGAATCTTACTACTCCATTCCCGCCGGAGAGAAGACTGCCCGAAACGGGAAATGGGTGAAAGGTCCTGGACTGTCGCTGATTCGCGCCTTGCGGGAAGTTGCAGGGGACAAAATGCTTATTGCCGAAGATCTGGGAGATATTACCCCCGCCGTTCATAAGTTGGTCAAAAACAGCGGTTGTCCCGGTATGCGGGTCTTTCAATTCGCCTTTTTGGGGGATCCCGGTTCTACCCACTTGCCCCATAATTACGACAACGATTGTATCGCCTATACCGGCACCCACGATAATAATACTCTATTGGGATATATTTGGGAATTGGACGAAAGTACTCGCCGCCAGGTGCTTGCATATTGCGGTTATTACGGTGAAGATTGGAATAAAGGCTACGACCACATTCTTCGTACCATGTTTCAGTCACACGCAGGATTGTTGATTTTGCCGGTTCAGGATTTGCTTTTGTATGGCAGTGATACCCGTCTTAATAAACCCGGAACCAGCGACGACAACTGGTCTTATCGTATCACCAAAGAGCAGCTGAATACCATCGACCGAGAAAAATTCCGCACTTGGAATCGAATGTACGGAAGATAATAAAACGGAGAGCAGAATTTCTGCTCTCCGATATTTTTTATTTTTTCAGCCAAGATGCAGGGGAGAAGAAGATGATCAGCGGGAAAATCTCCAACCGACCCAGCAACATCGCCCCCGAAAGAACGACCTTGGAAAGAATGGAATACTCGGCATAATTTGCCGTTGGTCCAACTCCGCCGAACCCCGGTCCGATATTGTTAAAGCAAGCAGCCACCGCAGAGAAATTAGTCTCCAATCCAAAGGGTTCTATGGAAACGATTAAGAAGATTACTACAAAGCAAAGCAGATAAATTCCCAAATAAGAACTAATCCCCATTAAGGTTTGTTCTTCTACCGTTCGTCCCTCAAACCGTAAGGTTTTTACCGAGCGGGGGTGAAGCATTTTTTGAAGTTCCCGGCGGATTTGTTTTGTCATCAAAATAATTCGGGAAACCTTGATCCCGCCCCCGGTAGATCCGGCACAGGCACCTACAAACATCAAAATCAACAAAATTGCTTTTGAAAACGTTGGCCAAAGGTCAAAATCTTGCGTAGCATACCCGGTGGTGGTGATGATGGAAGATACTTGAAAGGCAGAGTTGCGAACCGTATCGGAAACCGTTGCATATTGAGGATAGATATTCACGCAAATCAAAAGAATCGCAGTTGCAACAATTCCTAAATAAACCCACAATTCCGTGCTTTTCAACGCAGTTTTAACTTTCCCGATCAGAAACAGATAATATACGTTAAAGTTGATGCCGAACAAAAGCATAAACACCGTTATCACCCATTGTAAATAGGGCGAATATCCGGCAATACTGTCGGCTTTGATTCCAAATCCCCCTGTCCCCGCCGTTCCAAAGGCGTGAACGATACTGTCAAAGGTGGGCATTCCGCCACAGATTAAAAGGACGATTTGAAGAATCGTCATGGCGATATAAATCATATACAGGATTTTCGCTGTATCTTTGATGCGTGGTACCAGTTTTCCCACGGTAGGTCCGGGAACTTCTGCCCGGAGGATGTGGATTGAGCGTTCGGAAATGTTTGGCAAAATCGCCATTACAAAAACCAAAATTCCCATTCCACCGATCCAATGGGTGAAACTACGCCAAAACAGTAATCCTTTGCTCATGGCTTCCACGTCGGTTAAAATCGAAGCCCCTGTGGTGGTAAATCCGCTGACCGTTTCAAAAATCGCATCAATGTACGAGGGGATTTCTCCGCTGACCGTAAAGGGAATCGCTCCGATCAGGGATAGCAAAATCCATGACGCGGAAACAATAAAAAAGCCTTCTTTTGCGTAGATGACCGGTGTTCTCGGCCTTGAAATTGCCACCATAATTCCCCCGATTCCCAAAGCAACTCCAATGGCAATCAACAGAGCAATAGCACAATTTTCTCTATAGAACAAGGCTACAGCCAGAGGGAGAATCAACAGAAGCCCTTCTGCAAAGACCATCTTTCCGACGGTGCTTAAAATCATTCTCCGGTTCATTGATAATTCCTCAAAATATCCGAAAGATTGTTGATCCGATGTTCCGATGTAAGAATCAAAACTTTGTCTCCCGGAAGAATTTCATCATTCCCCGAAGGAATCAAACTCTTGCGTCCTCGGGTAATTCCGGCAATTAAAATGTTTCGTTTCAGCGAAAGATTTTTTAAGGGAATGTTGCAGATTGCAGCATCGGCGTGGACGGTAAATTCCAAGGCTTCCGCTTTCCCACCCGCCAATTTATACAAGGTTTCCACACTGCTGTCCAAGGAATTTTCCAAAGCTCTTGCATAGCGAACCAAAATATTTGCAATGGTATTTTTCGGAGTAACCGTGGAATCCAATCCCAGTTGGTCTGCCATGACGGAAAATTCGTCCCGGTTGATTTTCGCAATCACTTTCGGAACTTCTTTCGATTGGGCAAAATAGGAGATCAGAATATTTTGTTCGTCCATGCCGGTCAGAGAAACAAAGGCGTCCATCCCGGAAATTCCCTCTTCCAGCAACAGTTCCTGTTGTGCTCCGTCTCCGTGAATAACCACAGCTTCCGGCAGTTCTTCGGAACAGGTCCGGCACCGGGTCTCATCCTTGTCTACAATCTTCACGGAGTTTCCGCCGGACAAAAGCATTTTGGAAAGGTAATATGCGGTGTTGCTTGCTCCCAAAATCATGACGTTTCGGGCTTGTTTTTGTAAAATTCCAAGTCCTTTTAGTAATTTTTGAACTTCCGCGGGGGTTGCGATCAATCCAATTTTGTCTCCGCTTTTCAGTTCAAAGTTCCCGTCGGGAATATGAACGTCGTCTCCTCGCTGTACCAGGCAGATCAGGAAGTTGTAAGGATATTTTTTTCGCAATTCGGAAAGTTTCAATCCGTCCAACGGAGAGTTGTTTTTTAGTTTCAGTTCCACCATTTCCAATCCTCGACCCGAGAAGGTTTCCACCCGGGCTGCAGAGGGGAGCTTCAGCATGTTGTAGAGTTCTCGGGCAACCAATCGTTCTGGGTTGATGACCAAAGAAATTTCTAATTGTTGCCGTAGAAAATCCAGACTTCCATCGTTGTGTTCCGGATTTCGGATTCGGGCGACCGTGTGTTTTGCCCCCATACGTTTTGCAAGAAAACAGCTGAGCATATTCAGTTCGTCCGATCCGGTTACGGCAATAAATAAATCTGCGGTCTGGGCATTGACTTCCATCAGAAGATCCCAATCCGTTCCATTTCCGCAAGCACTGATCACGTCGTAAATATTGGTGACTTCTCCCAAAACTTCCGGGGAGCGGTCGATGGCAACTACGTCGTGTCCCTCGCCTGCCAAACTGTCAATCAATGCCGTGCCGATTTTTCCGCAGCCTACAACGATAATTTTCATAAACAGGTTCCTTTCCGGTTCCTTTTTTCTGAAGTACAATACTCTTCATAACAAGTTCAACACTTATTATAGCACAACTGCATTTTTTTTGCAACTGTCTTTACAAAAAAGACAAGAATACTCCTGTGATATTCATTATTTTTCGGCTTTTTTCCGACTTTTTTGGAAAGATGCCTTGACGAATTGAGTGATTCGTGCTATAATAAATAGTAATTTATTATAGATTTTATACGGAGGAACGGCTATGTGGATTGCTGACGGCTGGAAAGATTTTCAGGTTCTTGATGCTTCCGGCGGAGAGAAATTGGAGCGGTGGGGGAAGTATACCTTTGTGCGTCCCGATCCTCAAGTAATCTGGAATACTCCCCGGGAACATTCCGGTTGGAGGAAACCCAGTGCAAGTTATTCCCGGTCTTCTTCCGGCGGCGGACATTGGAACGGTGCGGAGATTCCTATGTTCCATATCGGTTATAAGGATTTAACTTTCCAAATCAAACCCATGTCCTTTAAACACACCGGGCTTTTCCCGGAACAGGCGGTGAATTGGGATTGGGCAAGAGAGCAGATCCGCAATAGCGGCAGCGAGCAGCCTCAGGTTTTGAATCTTTTCGCCTATACCGGCGGGGCTTCGGTTGCCTGTGCAAAAGAAGGGGCAAAAGTCTGCCACGTGGACGCGTCCAAAGGAATGGTCGCCTGGGCAAAAGAAAACGCACAAGCTTGCGGTCTGGATAATATTCGCTACATTGTGGACGATTGTGTCAAGTTTGTTCAACGGGAAATCCGACGGGGCAGACGGTATGACGGTCTGATTCTCGATCCGCCTTCCTACGGCAGAGGTCCCGACGGGGAAGTTTGGAAGCTGGAAAGCGAACTGTACGGTCTTTTGGAGTTGTGTGTACAGGTGTTGAGCGACGATCCTCTGTTCTTGATTTTGAACTCTTATACCACCGGTCTTTCCGCCGGATGTATGGAATATATGCTGGGTTGCACCGTAGCCCGTCGCTTTGGCGGGGTGGTTACGGCATCCGAGATCGGACTTCCCATTGGGGATTCCGGCTATTGTCTGCCTTGTGGAGCTACTGCCCGGTGGACGAAGTAACATTTTAAGTGCTTGTTTGTTGACTGTATTCCCGAAAGGAGGGGAAGTTTGTCGTGGCTTTGATTCAGGCTGAAAATTTGACTTTTCGCTATTCCGCCGATTCCGATCCGGTTTTAAAAAACGTTTCCCTGTCCGTGGAACCGGGAGAATTTGTTGCGGTGTTGGGGCATAACGGAAGCGGAAAATCTACCTTTGCCAAACATCTCAACGGCATTTGCCTTGCCGACGAAGGCCGTTTGACCGTCTGCGGTATGGACGTGAAAAACGAAACCGATCTCACCGCCATTCGCCGGAAGGTGGGAATGGTATTTCAAAACCCTGACAACCAAATCATCGCATCCGTGGTGGAAGAAGACGTTGCTTTTGCGTTAGAAAATTTAGGCGTCCCCCACGAAGAAATGCATCGCCGGGTACAAGAAGCTCTGGAGGCGGTGGATATGGCTCATTATGCTACCCATGCCACCTATAAATTGTCCGGGGGACAAAAACAGAGAATTGCCATTGCCGGAGTTCTTGCCATGCGTCCCGACATCTTGGTATTGGACGAACCTACCGCCATGCTCGACCCCAAAGGACGGGCAGAGGTCATGGAGGTCTTGCATAAATTCCACAAAGAAGGCATGACCATTGTTTTGATCACCCACTTTATGGACGAAGCCGCCCAGGCGGATCGAATCGTGGTGATGAACGAGGGGGAAGTCCTTTTAGACGGAACGCCCCACTACGTATTTCAGAATGCGGGGCTTTTGTGGAGCGTCGGTCTTAACGTTCCTCAAAGCACGGAATTGATGTTTTTACTGCGGGAAGAGGGTTACAAAGTTCCCCTTGCCGTTTTAACCGAGGCGGAATGTGTTGCCGTGTTGGACGATCTTCTCGCCGGTCGCATCGGAAAGGAGAAACCATGAAAACTCCCATTCTCCGGGCGGATAATTTAGTACAAGTCTACGGTGCGGGAACGCCCTTTGAACGAACCGCTGTAGACAACATTTCTTTTGAATTATACGAAAATGAATTTATCGGCGTCATCGGTCACACCGGGTCGGGGAAATCCACTTTGATCCAAATGCTCAACGGACTGATGAAGCCCACCGCGGGAACAGTCTGTTTCCGTGGGGAAGATATTTGGGCAAAAAAATACGATCGCCGTACCTTGCGTGCTAACGTAGGGTTGGTCTTTCAATATCCCGAATACCAACTGTTTGAAGAAACGGTGGAAAAAGACATCGCTTTCGGTCCCCGGAATATGGGATTGGGGGAAGAAGAAATTGCTCTGCGGGTGAAAGAAGCCATGAGCGTGACCGGTCTTTCCGAGAAACTTCGGAGCAAATCTCCTTTCGAACTGTCCGGGGGGCAAAAACGCCGGGTTGCGATTGCGGGAATTTTGGCGATGCGTCCCAAGGTCTTGATCTTGGACGAACCCACCGCCGGACTGGACCCCAAAGGATGTAATGAAATTTTAAGCAACATCAGGGCATATCAAAAAGAAGAATCCGCCACGGTGATTTTGGTTTCCCACAGCATGGAAGACATTGCCGCCAACGCGGGCAGAGTGATGGTTCTTCAAAAGGGCAAACTGAAAATGTTTGACGATACCCGTTCGGTTTTTGCCCGGGGAGAAGAACTTTTGGAAATGGGGCTGAACGTTCCCCAGATTACCCGGGTTTTTCTGACCTTGAAAAAGCAGGGGCATCAAACTCTTCCTTCGGTTCTGTCTCCCGAAGAAGCGATTCGTTCGCTGGATCTTCTGACGGGAGGTGCCAAATGATTCGCGATATTACGTTGGGGCAATATTTCCCCGGTTCTTCGCCCGTCCACCGCATGGATCCTCGGGGGAAGATTTTGCTGATGATCTTGTACGTGGTCACCCTGTTTTTGGCAAAGACTTTGACGGCGTATCTTCTCTTGATTGTTGCCACCGCTTTGCTGATTTTTTCCACCGGAATTTCTCTGAAATTCTATCTGCGGGGGTTAAAACCACTGCTTTTCATCATGCTCTTTACCGCCCTTCTCAATGTGCTTTATTCCGAGGGCGATCCGTTGGTGACCTTTTGGATCTTCTCCGTTTCCTGGCAAGGAATTCTGAACGCCCTGTTTATGGTAATTCGCATCGTGATGATGGTTTTGACCATGTCGGTTCTCACCTACACCACCTCACCTCTGCTTCTTACCGGAGGGTTGGAACGGTTACTGTTCCCCCTTTCGTACCTGAACGTCCCGGTGCATGATTTTGCTATGATGATGACCATCGCGTTGCGGTTTATCCCCACCTTGTTGGAAGAAACCGAAAAAATCATGAACGCCCAAAAAGCCCGGGGTGCCGATTTTGAAAGCGGCAGCCTGGTCCGTCGAGCAAAGGCGATGATCCCCATTTTGATTCCCCTGTTCGTTTCCGCCTTCCGCCGGGCAGAAGAATTGGCGGTGGCGATGGAATGCCGCTGTTATGAAACCGATGCCAAATCCCGGAGCCGCTACGTAGAATACCGGTTCTCTTTGTTGGATTTGTGGGGGCTTTTGTTCTGCCTTTTGGTTTTTGTTGGAACGTTGGTGTTGAATCGCGTCTCTCTGTTGGGAGGGCTGGGGCTGTGAAGTATCTGATTCGCCTTTCCTTTTGTGGAACGGCATACTGTGGTTGGCAGACCCAAAAAAACGGTCTGGCGGTGCAACAATGTGTGATGGACTCGCTTCGAACGATTTTTGGGGAAGTTTCGGAGTTTTCCGGATGCAGCCGTACCGATTCCGGTGTTCACGCGCTGGATTTTTGTGCTTCCTTTTTCGTCCCCGGGAATATGCCCTGTGAAAAATTGATTGTGGCTATGAACGCCAATCTTCCCCGGGATATTGCCGTCCACGGGGCTGAAGTGGTGGATGATTCCTTTCACGCCCGCTATAGCGTGGTGAAAAAAGAATACCGCTACCGGATTCGCACTGCTTCCGTTCGGTCTCCCTTTGGGGAGGGATTGGAGTGGCATCGCCCGGGGGAATACGACCTGGACGCCTTGAACAAAGCTGCGTCATATCTCTGTGGTACCCACGATTTTCGTTCTTTTATGGCGGCGGGAAGTAAGATTGAAGACTGCACTCGGACCGTCTATGACGCTCATTTTGAAGTTGAGGGAGATACTCTGAACTTTTACGTTTCCGCCGACGGATTCTTGTATAACATGGTTCGCATCATGGTCGGAACGTTGCTGGACGTCCCCAAACGGTATCCCTCCGAAGAAATGGCGGAGATCTTGCAGGCAAAAGACCGTTCCCGGGCGGGAATGACCGCCCCTGCCCAAGGGTTGTACCTTAATCGGGTGGAATATTAACGAAAGAAAGGAGTGACGGCAATGAATGCCGAAACCAAAAAGACCGTTCGCCGGCTGGATCTGTTCCGGGGTACTTTGGTCGTAACGTTAATTTTATATATTGCCGTCGCGTTGATTATCAACTCTTCGTACTTAACGGCAGATCGTTTGATGCGGATTCGTTCCAACGTGATCTATGCCTTGAGTTCTTCCGGTGACGTTTTGGAATACGATGAAGAAGATTCTTTGGATCTTCAGGTCTTTCAGGACGGGTATGTGGTTTTGACCCGGAATGAGATTACGGTTTGCGGGGGAGACGGAAACATCTATTCCCAACACGTTTTGCAGTACAAACAACCGGTAATGAAAGTTTGCGGAAAATACGTTCTCTGTTTTGACCGCGGCAGTACTTCCTGGTGTCTTCTCAATAGTTTTCGGGTTCTTTGTTCCGGAACGGAGCAAGGAAATATCCTGAACGGAGCGGTTTGCGACGAGGGATATTTCGCCCTCGCCGTGGAACGAACCGAATACAAGGGAAGCGTTACGGTATATAATACTTCGGGGACGGATTTGTCCCGCTGGAATTCCGATACCTACCTTATGGACGCGTTCTTTACGTCCAAAAACCGTCTCACCATCGTCTCGGTTTCTGCAGAACGGGAAAAGACCCACACGGTATTCACCGTCTTTAATTACAAAAAGCCGGAAGCAGAAGCCGTGGTTACCGCGTCGGATACTTTCCCCTTGGTTTTGACCGGGAAAGAAAACGGGAATGTGGAAATGCTCACCGCAACGGGCGTAGTCCAGTTTGACGGAGAAACGGTTTCCCATCCCCTTACCTATCAGCAATCGGTTCCCGGGATTTATAGTCAAAGCACTTACGGAACGTTGCTTTCCTACCGAACCATGACCGGCACGGTTTTGGTACAGGGTTTGTCCGAAACCGGAACCCCCCTGTTTTCCGTGGAATATTCGTCGGTTCTTTCCCTGGGTTGTACCAAAGGATATTATTTCGTGCTGACCCCCACCACCGTTGACGTGTTGGATTCGTCGGGAGAGTTGGTATTGCAGCAGTCCAATCCGGGATATTCTAAATTGTTAATTTCGTCGGAAATTTCTTTGCTGACCGGAAGCGTCCGTGTCCAACGGCTGGATTTATCCGACTTACCGTAATGAAACTTATTTTTTCAACATAATACAAACATTCAGGAGGATTTGTTATGGACCTCGCATTAAGTACCACCCTTGATTTAGTCATCGTGGCAATTCTCGCTTTTAGCATTTTTCTCGGGATTCGCCGGGGACTGATTCGTTCCATCATTAGTTTGGTGGGGAGTATCGTTGCCTTGGTTTTGGCTTTGATTTTTTCTGCCAATCTGGGCGTTTATATCGATGCGAACTACGTAAACGCTCCCATGCGGGAATGGGCGATCAATCAGTTAACCGCCTCTGCGGAAAACGTTTCCGCCACCGACCTGGACTTTGACGACCTGTTCGAAAATCGGCCGGAATTTTTCACCGAGACCTGCGAGTTTCTCGGAGTAGACGTGGACGAAATGGCGGCGTCTTACGAAACCATGAAAGCGGACGGCATTGAATACGCCAAGAGTGCCATCGTTACCGAAATGGTAGATCCCCTGTCTGCTTTGATTAGCCGGGTCATCGCTTTTGCGGTAATTTTTCTTGTAGCGATGTTGAGCATTGTCATTATCTCTCTCTTCTCCAAGTTTCTTACCAACCTCCCCATTATCCGTAAAATGGATAAATTGGGCGGCGGACTTCTGGGAGCCGTTACCGGGATTTTGATCTGCTTTATCGTGGTCGCCATCATCGCTACCGGCTCGAAATACGTGTTGAGAGACCGTACCCCCGCAGAGTTGGAAGCAATTAAAGACAAGACTGTGGTCTACAAGATTTTTTATAATCTCGACCCTCTAACCAATCTCTTTGAAGCAAAAGCGGAATAAGAGAATCCACGTTACGATACCTCCCCATAGAAAGGTTGTACCCTATGCTTTGTAACCGATGTAAAGAACGTTCCGCCGTTATTTTTATCACGAAAATTGAAAACGGAGAAACGGTCAATGAAGGGCTTTGTATTAAATGTGCCAAGGAATTGGGCATTAAACCCATCAGTCAAATGATTGAACAAATGGGCGTTACCGACGAAGAGTTGGAAGATATGTGCCAACAGATGGACGGTATGTTCGGCGACGGCGACGGCTTTTCCAATCCCTCTTTTGATGGTTTTGAAGAGGGCGGAGCCCAATCCATGAATTTGTTCCAAAAGTTGATGAGTAATCTCACCGGCGGAATGCAGCCTCCCTCTCAACAATCCTCTCAACCCGCCTCCGAAGGCAAGGACGAGGGGAAGAAAAAAGAGAAAAAGAATAAAAAACCCGAAGAACCCAAACGCAAATATCTGGATGCATTCTGCCAAAATCTCACCGCAAAAGCTCGGGAAGGGAAGACCGACCCGGTTATTGGTCGAGAAAACGAAATTTTACGGGTGCTGCAGATCCTGAATCGCCGCACGAAAAACAATCCCTGTTTGATCGGGGAACCGGGCGTAGGGAAGACCGCCATTGCCGAGGGAATTGCCCAAAAGATCGTATCCGGTCAAGCCCCCGCTAAAATTGCCAAAAAAGAAGTTTGGCTTCTGGATTTGACCGCCTTGATTGCCGGAACGCAATTCCGGGGACAGTTTGAAAGCCGAATCAAAGGGCTAATCGAAGAAGTCCGTCAGCTGGGCAACGTAATCTTGGTTATTGATGAAGTTCATAACCTGGTAGGTGCGGGAGACTCGGAAGGATCTATGAATGCGGCCAATATGCTCAAACCCGCTCTTTCCCGAGGGGAAATTCAGGTCATCGGTGCCACCACCCTTACCGAATATCGTAAGTATATTGAAAAAGACGCCGCTCTGGAACGTCGGTTCCAGCCGGTTATCGTCAATGAACCTTCCTTGGAAGATTCCGTAAAAATGTTGCAGGGGATCAAATCTCGCTACGAAACTTTCCACCACATCAAGGTGCCTCAATACGTTTTGGTGAAAGCGGTAGAACTTTCGGAACGGTATGTTACCGACCGATATCTGCCCGACAAAGCCATCGACCTTTTAGACGAAGCCTGTTCCAATGCAACCCTGAAACACGCCGTATATGAAAAGGCGTTTTTATCGGAGCAAAAGGTTACGGAATTGAAAGAAAAATTGCAGCAGTTGGAATCCAAAGAAGAACCGGATGAGAACGATTTTGCCGCGATTGCTACCGCCAAGTCCGATTTAATGCGGGCAGAAGCGGAATACGAATCGTTCCTTTCCGAACGGGATAAAATCACCGTTTCTTTGGACGACCTTGCCTTGATTATTGAACTTTGGACGGGGATTCCCTCCTCCAAAATTCGGGAACGAGAACAAAATCAGCTGGCACGGTTTGAAGAAGTTTTGCGTTCCAAAATCAAAGGACAGGAAGAAGCGATTGTTAAGGTCTCCGATGCGGTTCGCCGTTCTCGAGTAGCTCTGGTTCCTCGGAAACGTCCCGTATCTTTCATTTTCACCGGACCTACCGGCGTAGGGAAGACCGAATTGGTCAAAGTTCTCGCCAAAGAATTGTTCCATTCCCCCGAAACCCTGATTCGTTTGGATATGTCCGAATTTATGGAAAAACATTCCGTTTCCCGTATTATCGGAGCTCCTCCGGGATATGTGGGATACGACGATGCCGGTCAGTTGACCGAAAAAATTCGCCGTAAGCCTTATTCTGTGGTTTTGTTTGACGAGAT
>JAZRUJ010000090.1:0-30957 GCA_045652445.1 Eubacteriales bacterium
CATGGCTACGATCCGACTTAGGTGTATATCAAAAAACAGGGCGGTTTTATGCTCATTATCGACCCCAACGTTCTGTATCGGGTTCGTACTCCCGACGGGGAGATCATTCCGGAAAATCCCGCGGACGATGAAGCGGTGGAAAATCTGCTGTCCCTTGGATTTAAGCATTTTGGGTTTAATATTTACCTGGACGCTCTGCAGGTTCGTTGGTGCTGTCATTTGCCCTTGGACGAGGATTACGAAACAAAAAAAGCCAAGTTTTCCAAGCAGACCCGGAAGAATATTAATTCTTGCGTGAAAAAGGGTCTGATGGTGCGGGAAGGAACCCTGGAAGACCTGGAAGTGATGACCGAAATTTTCGAAACTACCGCAAAGCGGAGAGATTTTTTCAGCCGGAGTTTGTCGTATTACCGTAAAATGTATCGTCACATGAAAGACCTGATGACCATTTACGTGGCATATCTGGATCCCGACGTGTACTATTCCCACACGGCAGAATTGTTGAAATCCGCCCGGACAGACGTTGCCCGTGCTGAAGAAAAAATGACAAAACAAGCCACCGGCGAATCGATGGCACATAATTTGAAAATCGCCCGTCAGCAGGTGGAGAAATATACCAAAGAATTGGAAAAAGCCCGTCTGTTTAAGGAAGAAAATCCCAACGGAAAAGCGGTGGGGTGTCTTTTGTCTCTTCGCAGCGGCAAGGAATACGTTACCTTGACCAGTGGGGTTTTGATGGAATACCGATCCTTTACCCCCAAATATTTGATGTACGAACATCATATCAAAGAAGCCTACAAGGAAGGGTTTGAATTCTGCAATTTTTACGGAATTGCCGGAGATTTTAATCCCGAAAATGAATATTACGGAATTTACGAATTTAAAAAAGGATTCCGCCCCAACGTAACGGAATATATCGGTCAGTTTGAACTGCAGACCGGTGCCTTTTATCCCGTTTATAAAGGGTTGAAACGCTTGAAAGGGTGGTTACGCCGTGGCTCTCGTTGAATTGGATCGACAGGAATTTCTCGTCTTTTCCCAAAATCATCCTCGGGCGTTGTTCTTTCAGTCTCCCTATTGGCTGGAGGTCAAATCGGGCAACGGTTGGCATGGAAAACTTTTGGGATTAAAAGAAGACGGCGTGCTTGTTGCCGCCACCGCCGTATTGTTTAAGCGGGTTTCCGAGTTGCGAATGACCTTCGCATATGCTCCCCGCGGATTTCTGTTGGATTATTCCGATCTGGGATTGCTGGAGCGGTTCACCGCAGCCCTGAAGACCTATCTGCAAGAGAAGAAGGTTGCCTTTTTAAAGGTGAATCCCTACGTGGATTATCAGAAGCGAGACGTGGACGGACAGATCGTGCCCGACACGAAAAACGACGCTCTGATGGACAAATTCCGTGCTTTGGGGTATCGCCATCACGGATTTTACGTGGACATGGATCACAAAACCGATCTGGAACCCCGTTGGATCTCGGTGCTGGATCTGTCCGGGAAAGCCATGGACGACGTGTATCAATCCCTTCGCAGCGGTACCAAATGGGGGGTTAACAACAGCCGAAAAAATTTTTTGACGGTTATGGAAGCGGACGAAAGCAACATCGACGTCTTTAAGGATCTGATGCAGCACACCGCCGACCGTCGGGGCTTTTTGGATCGCCCTTTGTCCTATTATCGGGAGATGTTCTCGGTGCTGAATCGGGAACAAGTCGTCAAGGTCTTGTACGTGCAAATTGATTTCAAAGGACTTTTGGAATATACCGAAAACCGCTTTGAAGCGAACCGTCAGTTGCTGGAAAAAATTGCCGGAAACCCCAAAAAAGCACGTCAAGCCGCGGAGATCACCTCCGAGCAGGGGAGTCTGGAAAAGCGGATTTCTACCTTGCGTCAGGATATTTGCGACCACGGGGAGAAGAAGATCATCGCCGGGGGCTGGTATATGCTTTACGGCAGGGAAGTAGTTTATCTGTTCGGGGCAAGTTATAAACCCTTTATGCGGTACAATTCCCAATATTTACTGCAATACGAAATGATTCAATATGCCATCGATCACGGCTACGAACGGTTCAATTTCTACGGAATTGACGGAAACTTCCACGAAGATTCTCCCAATTTCGGTTTGTTTGATTTTAAGCGGGGCTTTGGAGCCGTGGTTCACGAATTGATTGGGGAATTTGATCTGATTGTAAGCAAACCCAAATTCCACTTGTACCGTTTTGCATTCGCTCTGTTTAAAAAATTACGGGCATTGAAAAAACGCATTCTCTCTTAAAGAACAACCCGAAGAAGTATATCGCTTTTTCGGGTCTCTGCTTTGGAGTCAAAAAATCGAGAGTTTGAAAAAGTTTTCTGCGTGTAACGGAGGCATTTTATGAAGCGAGATCGCATTACTTATTTAAATAATATTTTGTTTCCTTGCGTGGTGTTTTCCGGGGTGACCGGTGTGGTGACCGGGGGGCTGATTTTCCTATTCCGACGGGGCGTTTCTTTTGTGGCAGATTGGTCCTTTTCTGCCTATGAATGGGTTCGGCAAAATCCCCTGTGGCTGGGTGTATTTTTGTTGATCGCCGGGGTGTTGGGGGGACTGTCCTGGCTGTTTTGGAACTACCTTCCCGACGGACGGGGAGGCGGAATTCCCGCTTCCATTGGTTGGGTGCGGGGCGTTTTGTCGTTCCGTTGGTTTTTCTGCCTTATCGGGACGTTTTTTGCGTCTATGATAACCTATCTTGGGGGCGTTCCCTTGGGAACGGAAGGTCCTAGTGTTCTGATGGGCACCGCCGTGGGAAAAGGGACGGTGCGGCTCTTAGGGCGTCGTCACCCCGCCTGGGATCGGTACGTGATGACCGGGGGTGCCGGGGCTGGATTTGCCGCTGCAACAGGGGCACCGTTGACGGGGATCTTATTTGCCTTTGAAGAAGCACATCAGCGATTTTCTCCCATGCTTCTCATGGTGTCTGCCATGACCGCAATTTCCGCTTCTCTCACGTCCAAAGGATTGTTTACCCTGACGGGAACGTCCTGGAGTTTGTTTGATTTCCCCCAGTTGCAAGGGTTGCCTCTCCGGTATGCCTGGGCTCCTTTGTTGGTGGGAATTGTGTGCGGTCTGTTTGCCGTTGTATTTACAAAAGGATATGATTGGACGGAACGTTTGCTGTCGAAAGGCAAAAAAGTTCCCTCTTTTCTTCGGATTGTTCTACTCTTCGTTTTGGTTGCCCTTGTGGGTTTTTTCTTTCCGGAAAGTACCGGGTCGGGACACGATCTGATTGAATCCGTTTTTCACGGACAAGGCTTCTGGTTTTTGTTGGTAGCGTTGCTGTTGATTCGGGCTGTCTTTCTGATTTTTGCAAACAATCTGGGCATCACCGGGGGATTGTTTATCCCCTCCTTGGCCTTCGGGGCTTTGTTGGGTGCTTTGTGTGGGAAAGCATTGATCACTCTGGGGATCTTGCCTGAATCCTACTTTGGCGTTCTTGTTTTGGTGGGAATGTGTTCCTTCTTGGGGGCTTCTGCCCGGACACCTTTAATGGCCATCGCCTTTTCCATGGAAGCCTTGTCGGGAATTAACAACGTTTTGCCTGTGGTTTTAGGCGTATGCTTTGCTTATGTTGTTATTGAACTCACGGGAATGGAATGTTTTGTGGATACGGTTTTGTTCAAGAAGATCCGTGCTTCCCAGGCGGGAAAACAGATGGAAATCAAGGAAGAAAAATTTACCGTTCAACCCAATTCGTTTGTTATCGGAAAAGAAGTTCGTGATATTCTTTGGCCGCCCCATTGTCAGGTTCTTTCCATTGATCACGTGCATTCCGCCGCCCATGGGGGTGCTACCCTGGAGCAAGGAGACGTTCTGCATTTGTACTATCAGACCTCCGACCCCGACGAGACGAGTTGGCAAATCGAAGCTTTGTTGGGCAAGCAAGTCTGGGAAAGTTGAATCCCCCTCTTGATTTTTTGAAACAGATGTGTTATAATGTACTATATTGTATTTGAAATCACGGAATTGGAGATTGTTTGATATGGCACAAAAGAAACGGATTCTGACCGGAGACCGCACCACGGGGAAACTCCATTTAGGGCATTACGTGGGCAGTCTGCAAAACCGGGTTCGTCTCCAAGACGATTACGAAACCTTTATCCTCATGGCAGACATTCAGGCGTTGACGACGCATTTTGAAAATCCTTCCCTGATCAACGGAAGTATTTATAACGTTGCTATCGACAACCTTTCGGTGGGACTGGATCCCAATAAAGTCACCTTTGTTCAGCAGTCCCAGGTAAAAGCGATTGCGGAATTGACCGTGTTCTATTCCATGCTCATCAGCGTAAATACCCTTCGTCATAACCCAACCATCAAAACCGAAGCTTCCAACTACGGCTATAACGATATGACCTACGGCTTTTTGGGATACCCCGTAAGCCAGGCGGCAGATATTACGTTCTGCAACGCGGAATTGGTTCCTGTTGGGGAAGACCAGTTGCCTCACATCGAAGTTGCTCGGAAATTGGTTCGCCGTATGAACGATTTGTACGGAACCGAACTTTTGGAACCCAAAGCCATGCTTTCTTCCTGCACCCGTTTGATGGGGCTGGACGGAAACAGTAAGATGGGCAAATCCTTGGGCAATGCCATTTATTTGTCCGATCCCGCTGACGTGATCAACGAAAAGATCCGTCTTGCCGTCACCGATCCTTCCCGGATTCGGGCAAAAGACCCCGGTCATCCGGAGGTTTGTGCTGTGAGCAAATATCAAAAGGTCTTCAATGAAGAAGAATATCAGGACATTTGCGAACGTTGTGTTGCCGGTCAGATCGGCTGCGTTGCTTGTAAGAAACGCTTGGCAGAAAAATTGAACGGTCTTCTGGATCCTTTCCGGGAACGCCGGGCATACTACGAAGCCCACATGGACGAAGTGAAAGAAATCGTCAACTCCGGTTCCGACCGTGCCAATAAGATTGGCGATGAAACCGTGGCAAAAATTAAAGAAGCCATGTCCCTTAAAATATGAATTCCATTCCCTTGCCTTTCTCCGGCAAGGGAGTTTTTTTGTCAAAATCCGACAGCGGCACATAAGATGAGTTGGAGTCCCGGTACATATCGCAAGATATGTAAAACCCGTAAAAAGAAGGTCTTCGCTTATGAAATGTAATAACTGTGACGCCACCCAAGCTACACCTATTCTCTCTTGTCCCGATCCTGCCGTTTGCGGAAAGCCTTTCTATGCCGGAACACTTCCCTGGGAGAAAAAACATCCCACCGCTTTTTATGCGGATAAGATCTTTTCTTCCCACAAAGCAACCGGGTCCTCGATCTTCTATCCCTTTGATACTGCCGGTACTCCCAATAATTTCGTTAGCAATTATCAACTGACTCCCTGTTCCGGAGGGGGTTGCTGCTGTCAAAACGTGTTGTCCGAAGACGCCGTGTTTGAAATCCAGAAATCCTACGTGCAGTTGGACTGTTTCTCCGTTAACGAAACCGCAGCTCCCGGCGATCCCTCTGCCGTAATTACCCCCGAAAACGTTACCGTCAACGGGTTGGAAGTTGCCGCCGTAACCCAGGAAAACGGACGGTATACCGCGGATGTATCCAATATTATCGGTCAGCTTCTCAATCCGGTCTGCACCGCCCAATGTCTGCCCTCCAAAGCCTTCGTTCTTCTGCAGAACATCGGTTCTTTGGAATTTCGGGTGCGGTTCGGTTTTGAAGGGGTGGTTCGTTCCTGCGGAACGCTCTACCGGTTTAAGGTCTATATCGCCAACAACGAAACCATCTTGCTCCCCGAAGAACAGGTCACTTCCTTTGCCATTGCCGAGACAAATATTCCCTGTGTAGAAAACGGATACGCTCCCGTTTTGTCCTTCCGTTTTGGCGGAAACGCCCAAATTATCAATCCGCAACTGTCGGTTACTCTTACCGACGAGGGAGATCCCTGCGGCGGTGCCGTGATAACCCTCTCGGGAACCTTGGGAATTACCCCCTTGCTTTATGCGGAAGTGGTTCGCAATACCCTGATCCTTGTGGACGGAGCTGAAGTGAAAAACGACTGCACCTGCGGTTTGGACGGCTTCGAACTGTATTCCGGCGGGGAATGTTGCCGCGATTGTGCAACCGATCAAGCCGGGAGAACCGGTCCGTGCCGGTGCGACTGCAACTGCAATCAGACCTGATTTCATGGAAAAAACTGCCCTTCGGGGCAGTTTTTTTTCTTTGAACCCCCTTCTTTTCGGCGGAAGAGTAAAGAAAATGTGGGAAATCTTCTTCTCCCTCTTGCAATTTTTGGAAAAATGGTGTATAATATATAATGTATCTTTATATATGAAACAGTCTCTCCGAAGTTCAAAGGAGGTTTTTTGATTTGAGTCAGTATGACGATTCTTCCCGCCGCCCGGACGAAGAACGCCCCGCGGGGGCTCGCGTCCGCCGTAAAGCGGAACAGGAAAAACAGCAACAATCCCGGAAGACCCAGGGAGATTTTTGGGCAAAGGTTAAAAAGAGTGTGATCTCCTTTGTGCGGAAAGTGAACGATCCCGTTTCCTATCGCAGAAAGCGTCTTCCCGATCCCTCCCAATTCTCCGAAGGACAGGTTCCTTTGTGGGTATCCGATCCGGAACACTATACCAAACGTCGCACCGGAGCCGCCAAGTTTTGGCATAGCTTTGGGGTGATTGCCCTGAACACTTTTTTGATTTTGTGTATTGTCGGGGTTATCACTTTAGGCGTTGCTGTTGCGGTGGTCTATTCTTTTTCGGACACGGAATTAGACGAGCGTTTTGCTTCCATGGACTTGGACTATTCGTCCTTTATCTATGCCACCGATCCGGTGACCGGGGAAGATTACGTTTATCAAGAGATTCAAAGTAAATCCGGGACCCGTATTTGGGTGTCCGATACGGAAATCCCCGATCATATTAAAAAGGCAACCGTTGCCTTGGAAGATCAGCGGTTTTATACCCATAGCGGGGTAGACCCCATTCGTACTGTCAAAGCGGTCATCGAATACGCGATGAGTAAGATAACCGGCAGCGGAAACCGGGCAGCCGGGGGCTCCACGTTAACTCAGCAGGTCATCAAAAATATGACCGGAGACGACGATTATGGAGTAACCCGTAAAGTCAAGGAAATGCTGCAAGCTTTGTATATCGAGCGTCGGTATAACAAAGACCAAATTTTGGAATATTACCTGAATACCGTTTATTTCGGGCAGAGTGCCAACGGAATCTCTGCCGCCGCGGATATTTATTTCGGCAAATCGGTCAGCGAATTGACCGTCACCGAAGGGGCGGCGATCATCTGTATTACCAAATCTCCCAACTCCTATAATCCCTACCTGAATCCGGAAAATAATAAAAAACGCCGGAACGATACCATGTGGTTTATGTACGAGCAGGGGTATCTGACCCGGGAAGAATACGACGAGTATTCCACGCAAGATCTGAAACTGGTAGATCTGGCGGCAAAGAAAGAGGAGACCGAATCGGAAGAGGACGGCATTTTCCTTTACAATTATTACACGGATATGCTTATTCGGGACGTTCTCAAGGATCTTCAGGAGGAAAAAGGTTACACCGAAACGGAAGCCAAAAATCTGTTGTATCACGGCGGATTGCAGATCTATTCCTGTGTTAATCCTTCCATCCAAACCATGATGGAAAACTATTTCTCCAACGAAGAAAACTTCCAATATTCCGGTTCTTCCAAGGATACCATTGTCAACGACAAAGGGGAGACGGAAATCCCTCAAGTTGCCATGATGATCATGGATCCGGACACGGGAGATATTCTTGGGGTTATCGGCGGACGGGGAGAAAAGACCAAGTCCATGAGTTTGAACCGTGCCGTAGATACCTTGCGTCAGCCTGGTTCTTCCATAAAACCCTTAAGTATTTACGGATACGCCATCGAACATGATTTGTTGACGGCAGGTTCTGCCATTGACGATATTCCTGTCACCTACGATAAGACCCAAGATAAATATTGGCCCAGCAACTACGACCAGACCTATTCCGGTTTGATTTCGGTCAAGCGGGCGTTGGCGATGTCCTTGAATGCTCCCGCCGCTTGGGGATTAAAAACCGTAGGAATTCAAACTTCTTTTGACTTCATGGTAAACTCCCTGCATTTTACCACTCTTACCAAAGAAGATTCTGCATCCCTGGCTCCTTTGTCTGTAGGTGCATTGACCGACGGGGTTGCTCTCCGGGAAATGGTTACTGCCTATACGGTCTTTGCCGGGAACGGAATGTATACCGCTCATCGTTCCTATTCCCGAATTGTAGGTTACGACGGCAAAGTGGTGATGGAAAATTCCATTGAGCGGGAAGAAGTTTTCTCTGAACAGACCGTATTTGTGGTCAACGATATCTTAAAATCCGCTGTAAACAGCAGTGCCGGTGCGGCAAAGCTGAAGAACGTGGAGACCGCCGGGAAGTCCGGTACCACAACGTCCTATAAAGACCGTTGGTTTATCGGGTATACTCCGGAATATCTGGCGGGAATCTGGTGGGGATACGACACGCCCAGCGAATTGAACAATACCCACCATTTCAAGATCTGGAATCAGGTCATGACGAAAGTCTATGAACTGAAAGAAGTCCAGCAAAAAACCTTTGAACAGCCTTCTGGAATCGTTGCCTGTTCCGTTTGTTGGAAGAGCGGAAAGCTCCCCGGACCTTACTGTTCCACCGATCCCCAGGGGTCTTGTGTGGAAACCTTCTATTACAAAGAAGGGACCCAACCTACCGAAACCTGTAACGTTCACCATCAGTTGTACGTTTGCGATGCTTCCGGGAAGATTGCCCACGAGGGTTGTCCCACCGCAACTTTGCAGACCTACGTTGATATTGACCGATCTTTCCCCACGACGGTGAGGATTAACGACGCGGGGTATATCTGTCCTCGCTTAACGTCGGAAAATATTCTTTACGTTAGTGATATTCTTCCTGTCTATACCCATATGGTTCCGGAGGGAGATACCCCCGCCTTGTCCCGCTATGGACATGTGGCAAACTGTATTTGTACGGTGCATGCACCTTCTGCAACCCCCCACGTTTATGCTGCGAAAGTGGAACCGCCGCCGGTACAACCCCCCGAGGGAACAGGGGGAAATGAGGGAACAGGAAATACCGATACCCCCGTCGATTCGGGATCGCAACAGCCCACCCAACCCCCTGTGGATACACCTACCACCGATGGGGGAACGTCGGATTCCTCCACACCTCCCGTCTCCTCCGATCCGACAACGACGACGGATACGGAAGTCTCCGGTTCGGTTTCCGACAGCGGAACGCCATCCGATTCGGAGGGATCTTCGGAAACATCGGATTTGTCGGAACCTTCCGATTCACAACAGAAACCTTTGAATCAAGACGAATAACAGAAATGTTGTATTGCCATGACGGGACGTCATTGCAGAAAGGAAATTTATTTTGAGAATACAGAAATTTGTTGCGGAAAGCGGGATTTGTTCCCGCCGTGCCGCAGAAGAATTGGTACGGGAAGGTCGCATTACAGTCAACGGTAAGCCGGCACAAATCGGAATGGACGTGGATCCTATTGCGGATTCGGTTTATTGTGACGGAAAACGGATCCGTCCCCGTGCCGCAGAAAAACGGTATTTTATCTTCTACAAACCCCGTGGCGTTATTACCGCCATGAAGGCTCAGGACGACCGTAGTGTGGTTGCCGATCTGATCAAGGGCATCAAGGGGAGAGTTTATCCCGTAGGACGGCTTGACCGAGATTCGGAAGGGCTTTTGATCCTTACCGATGACGGGGATCTGGCACAACGGTTAACCCATCCTTCCCATGCGGTTCCTAAGACCTACCGGGTTACCGTCCGGGGGGAAGTTTCTCTGGATCAACTGACCCGTTTCCGGGCTGGGGTGGTCTTGGACGACGGTGAAAAAACCCAGCCTGCCGGCGTTCAGGTGCAAAAGGAACAGGAAGGAAGAACCGTTCTTCACGTCACCATCACCGAAGGAAAAAACCGAGAAATTCGCCGGATTTGTGAAGTTTTGGGGCTTCAAGTTATGTTGTTGAAACGGATTGCCGAGGGTCCTGTTGCCATCGGCCATCTGGAACCGGGAGAATACCGTCCTTTGTCGGAAAAAGAAAAGGAATCCCTGCTGAACAGCGTCGGGATCCCTTATGTGAGAAAAATTAAAAAATCTTCCGCTCAAAAATCTGCTACCGCCGCTGCCTATCGCAACCGCCGGCAGAGAAGTCAGTCGGAACACGAACGCCGTTTCAAAAAGCAATTTATGAAATAAGTGTTCGCCAGAATTTTCGTAATTTTAAGAGGAAAGACCGAAATCCGGTTCTTTCCTCTTTTTTTGCCTCGACTGCCGTGACGGTGTTTAACGGCGACCGGGAAAAAACTCGCCCCGTTTCTGCCGTTGCTTCCAAATATCCTAAGGTTTTTCCTTTCTCTACCGGGGCAAAGGTTCGGGGAATCGTTTTGGGGATCAGGGTATAGGGAATCGTCTCTCCGTCTACGGTGACCACCGTTACGGGCAAGGAATTTTCCACCAAAACCCCGCCTGTTCCCAATACGGGAACCGTTCCTCGGTATCCTCGTTCGGACATGATTTTCACCCGATCCACCCGTTCAAAGCATTCTTCGTACAATGCGGCGTGATCCCCCCAATCGTTGGGGTCGTTTAAGGTGACACAGATCAGTCGAACCCCCTTCCGTTCTGCCGCGGAAACCAGGCATCGCCCTGCTTTTTTTGTAAATCCGGTTTTCACTCCGAATACGCCGGGGCAGGTGTCTAATAATTTATTGGAGTTGGAAATGACCGTATTTTTATAAGTAAGTGTCGCCGAGTGTGTGGATACCAATCGGCAAAACGCGGTATTTTCCAACGCCACCGCCGTCAGTTTTGCCAGATCCCGGGGGGTGGTATAATGCCCCTCTGCGGGAAGCCCGTGGGGATTTTGAAATTGCGTATTTTCCAACCCCAATTCCCGTGCTTTTTGGTTCATTAGGGAAACGAAATTGGAAACCGTCCCTCCGACCCCCTCCGCCAACGCTTCCGCTGCATCGTTCCCCGATTTAAGCATCAGTATGTACAGAAGGTCGGAGACGGTCAACCGATCGCCCTCGTTTAATCCCAACTGGGAACCTTCCACCTCCGCCGCAGAGGCAGAGATGGTGATCTGTTGTTCCGGTTTTGCTAATTCCAGAACCAAAAGTGCGGTCATAATTTTGGTGGTAGACGCCTGAGGCAACGGTTCATCGGCATTTTTTTCGTATAAGACCCATTCGGAAGTTGCCTCCATTACCACCGCTCCCGTCGCGGAGCAGACCGTTTCTGCATTTGCACAGACGCCTCCCAGGGGAGATAAGACAAATAAAAGAAAAAAACAAAGGAGTCGTTTCATTTCTGTTCCTTTCGGATCTGATCCAAAGCTTTGGCACAAATTTCGCCAAATCGCCGGGCGGCGGCTTCTGCTTCTGCGGGAGTGTTTCCGCATCCTCCCAATTCCACCAGCATCGCCCCCGAGGAAAGATGTTGATTATACAGTAAGGGACGAACTAACACCGGACGCATCAGTCCGGGATAGGTTTCTTCCCCTTGTTGTTGAATCCGTAACGCCAGGGAAAGATTGTCTTTCCAGGTGGGATGCACGTATACGTCGCTTCCCACACCCATTAAAAACATGACCTGTGCCGTTTCTTCTCCGTTAATGGTGACGGTGGGGCGGTATTTTGTACCGTCGGAGCCAATTAACGAATCCCTATGAAGATCAATCACCAAAGCGATGGAGGGATATTCTTTCAAATATTCTTCCACGGTTTTGCGGGATTGACTGTAGGAGGCGTTAAAATCTTCGTCGTGGCGTTTCTGACAATGAATTACGCCATATCCCGCTTCGGTCAAAACTTGGGAAAGAACTTCCCCCATACGTACCATGTTCCGGCTGTTGTCGGTGGTGCGGGTGTCTTGATCGGTGTACCAATCCTGTCCGGTTTCGTTGTAGCATTCCGAGGTGTGGGTATGTACGATTAAAATTTGCGGCCCCTCTCCGGATAAATCCAGGTCCGGGACTCGATTCAGCAGGGAATCTACGTCAATCTCCTTGTCGGAAGCATTGTTGACCGATAGAGAGGAGGCATACTGCTTTGTCACGATGGATTCCGCCCCTTGAGGAGCTTCGGGGACAAAAATACGATAATCCACTTCTCCAAACATTGGGACGGAAGCAAATACTTCTTCGGCAAGGATTTCGGATTCCTTCGCCGATTCCCCCGTGCTTTGGGGAATCGGCGAAAGAGCCGGGATTGCTCCGGTCAGGGATCGGGCAGACAGAGAGCGAATCTGGGATCCCACACCGTATGACAGGGCTGTTACGGGGACGATCCCCGAACCACATAGGATCACCCCGGTCAAGATGGCTCCCAGAATCGGGAACAGAATTGCCAATTTCCGTTTCGTCATGGTTTTTCTTCTCCTTCGGATCATTTCGATCCCCCGGCGATTCCGGGAGTCCGCTGTCATACTGATAGTGTATTCCCGTCCTCTTTTGTTTATACGCCGGTCAGAGCATCAATCTCCTCCCGGTCTATGCCGTGAATGGCTTTGTTAATCGCTTGGGAGAGTAGTTTTGCCGTCCGTTGAATTAAGGTATCAATGTCCTGGGGAGTGACGACCAAATTATTTTCATAGTCTCCCAAAAGATCTCTTAAAACGTTTCCGTCCTCATCCGCCAAGGTGTTTGCCAAATCCTTGGAGCAAGGGTTTTTGAGATGATTTTTTGCCTTTTGCAGAGCGTCCGCTGTCAAGGATGCCGCGTCCACCACCGTAGGAACCCCCAGGCTGATGACTGGAATTCCCAGCCATTGTCGGTCGATTCTTGCCCGATGGTTCCCCACTCCGGAGCCGGGAGTGATTCCTGTATCACTAATCTGTACGGTGGCACAAAGTCTTTTTACCCGGCGGGACGCCAGGGCGTCAATGACGATTACGGCTCCGGGAGAAACCGTGTCCGCCGCCGCCCGAATCAATTCTGCCGTTTCAATTCCCGTCTGTCCCAACACTCCGGGGCGAAGTGCGGACAGTTCTCCCAAGGCAAGCTGGCGGTAGATCTCCGGCAACTGTTCTTTTAAATGCCGGGAAATGATAAGTCGATCCACCGTCATCGGTCCCAATGCGTCGGCAGTCATGTCCGCATTCCCCAATCCAATGACCAAAACGGATTTCGCACCTTTTAAAAATTCTTCCAATACGGTTGCCGTCTGGGTTACTGCCCGGTCAAACAGTTCGTCGTCGGAGAAAGCACCGTCAAAAAAGACAGTAGCATAATTCCCCATGGGTTTTCCGGTTAGTTTTGCGGCATTTTCGTTGACGATTCGCACCCGGGAAACCGGAATCGCACCGGGGGAGACGGTTTCGAGAAATCCATCTTTTTCGGTCAGTCGGTGATATTCTGCCGCCTCGATGGCAAGATCGGTACGCTGCTTCATGAAAAATCACTCCTTTTTTTTCTGTTTTGCCCAAAAACAAAACACTTATCCTCACAATTCCCGGCGAAAAGGAAGAAAAACAAAATCCCTCTTGTTTTTTTCCTTTTTTTGTGATATAATGTAGAAAAATTAAGGAAGGACGAAACATTATGAATGCTGTAAAAAAGATTTTGAAACGTTATTTTGTGGATGCTTTGGGTGCCATGGCTCTGGGGCTGTTTTCTTCTTTGATTATCGGATTGATTATTTCTCAATTCGCAAAGATCCCCGGATTGTCCATTCTCAACGATATAGCAACCGTGGTAAAGAGCGATGCCGTTGTGGGTGCCGCCATTGGGGTTGCCGTGGCGTGGGGATTGAAAGTAAAACCCTTGACCATGTTTTCTGCCGCCGCCGTAGGTGCGGTAGGCTACCTTGCGGGAGGTCCTGTGGGGGCATTCGTTGCCGCCGTGGTTGGGTCTGAAATTGGAAATATTCTTGCGGGAAAGACGAAAATTGATATTGTGATCACCCCCATCATCACCATTCTTTCCGGGGGGCTTGTAGGGATTTTTGTCGGTCCTTGGTTGAGTAAAATGATGACCGCCTTGGGTGATTTGGTCAACCGTGCCACCGAACTGCAACCTATTTGGATGGGGATTGCCGTGGCGGTGATCGTAGGATTGGCTTTGACCGCACCCATTTCTTCCGCGGCTCTTTGTATTATGATTGGACTGGACGGGATCGCCGCCGGTGCCGCTTGCGTGGGTTGTTGCTGTCAGATGGTGGGATTTGCCGTGGCTTCCTGGAGAGATAACGGACTGGGTGGGACTTTATCCCAGATGTTCGGAACGTCCATGCTTCAATTTTCCAACATTGTTCGACGTCCCGCCATTTGGTTGGCACCTACGTTGGCTTCCGCCGTTTTAGGTCCTATTTCTGCGGCGGTGCTGAAAATGACCAACACTCCCATGGGTGCGGGAATGGGAACCAGCGGACTTGTGGGACAATTCAACGCTTATGACGCTATGAGTTCCACCATGCCTTTGTGGATGTTTCTGTTGCAGTTGGTGGTGATGCATTTCGTTCTTCCCGCCTGTTTGACCCTTTCCTTTGACGCGATTTTCCGCAAACTGGGATGGGTTAAAAAAGGTGATATGAAGATTTACGAAGCAAAATAATTCGGCTTGTAGCGGAAAGTTCACAAAGAATTCCGTTTTTAGAGGAAAAAACCTCTTGCATCTTTGCTGAATTTATGGTATAATATGTCGTGCTGAATATGAATTGAACGGGGATTACTCCCGGAAAGAATAACGGAGGTGAATGCAGATGCCCAACATTAAATCTGCCAAGAAACGTGTTTTGGTGAATCAGACGAAGAACCTGCAAAATAAAATGCAGAAGTCTGCTTTCCGCACTCAGCTGAAAGCTCTTGAAGCGGATAAGTCCCCTGAAAATCTTGAAAAGGCTTATTCCTTGGTTGACAAGGCTGCCGCAAAGGGTCTGATCCATGCGAACTGTGCTGCTCGCAAGAAGTCCCGTCTGGCTGCTGAATTCGCCGCCGAATAATCAAACCGTTTATCAGACCCTGCTTCGTTTGAGGCAGGGTTTTGTATTGTGTTAGGAGAAGTGTATGACCGAATCGATTGCCAACTGGATGAACGAATCCCTTTCCGGGATATTGCCCCCGGAATTGATTGTTTTCCTTGTTTCCATGATCCCTATTCTGGAATTGCGGGGTGGCATGATTATTGCAAGTCTGTACGGATTTAATCTGTTCAAGGCCTTTGCCATCTGTATCTTGGGAAACATAATTCCTATTCCTTTTATTCTTTGGCTGATTACACCCATTTTCTCTTGGATGAAAAAATGGAAAATTTTCCGTAAGATGGTAGAGAAGTTGGAGGCAAAAGCTACGGGGAAAAAGAGCGAGAAAATTCGTAAGGCGTCCTTTTGGGGGCTTTTCTTGTTCGTTGGAATCCCCTTGCCCGGCACGGGAGCCTGGACAGGTTGTCTGATTGCGGCACTTCTGAATTTGAATAAAAAGCAATCCTGGCTTGCCGCAACCCTCGGAGTCTTTTTGGCGGCAGTAATCATGGCAATCATCTCTTACGGGATCCCCGCTTTGATAGATTTGGTTGTATAAAACAAAAGAAAACACCGTAGAATCTAGATAGGTTCTACGGTTTTTTTATGATGGTTTTCTTTTGGGTTTTGAATAAACTTTTCGTTGACATCCCCCGGATTATATGCTATAATAAAAATAGAACCAAAGCCGAAAAAAGAACGGGCGTATCGTTTGTTTTTGTTCTCATTCTCCTTTGGAGGTGTTTGTATGAGGATTCAATTTATCGGAGCAACCCATGAAGTAACGGGAAGCTGCACGCTTCTGGAAGTGTGCGGTCGGTATTATTTGGTCGACTGCGGCATGGAGCAGGGGAAAGATATTTTTCAAAATATCCCCTTGCCGGTGGACGCTCAAAACATTGAAGCGGTATTTCTCACCCACGCCCACATTGACCATTCGGGGATGATTCCCAAACTGTATAAAGATGGATCCCGGGGCAGAATTTATGCCACCGACGTTACCTGCGATCTTTGTAATATTATGTTGCGAGATTCTGCATACATCCAAGAATCCGAGGCACAATGGATGACGAAACGTGCTTTGCGTTCCGGTAGTATCGGCGTTGAACCGGTCTATGGAATTCGAGACGCGGAGGGAGCAATTTCCCTGTTTCGTCCCTGTAATTACGGAGAAATGATTTATCCCGCCGAAGGGATTGAATTGCGGTTTACCGATATTGGGCATCTTTTGGGGTCTGCCTGCATAGAATTGTGGTTGACTGAAGGGGATGTTCAAAAGAAGATCGTATTCAGCGGTGACGTAGGAAATACGGAACAGGGAATTATTCGGGATCCTCAACCTGTAGATGAGGCGGATTATTTGGTCATTGAGTCTACCTACGGAGACCGGCTTCACGAAGCCCGGGAAGGCTCGGTTTCCCATCAGTTGGCGGAATATATCCAATGGGCGTTGGATCGGGGCGGAAACGTAATTATTCCCTCTTTTGCCGTGGGACGCACCCAGGAACTTTTGTATCTTCTCCGGGAAATTAAACAAAAAGGATTGGTACGGGGGCATAAAGGATTCCCCGTTTATATGGATAGCCCCTTGGCTGCCGAGGCGACTGCGATCTTTATGCAATGCAACCCCGTCTGCTTTGACGAGGAAACGTTGGCATTGATCCAACAAGGAATTAACCCTATTTGGTGTGATGATCTGCATATTTCCGTCACCCCGGAAGATTCGAAAAATATTAATTTCGATCCGGCTCCCAAGGTAATTATTTCTGCCAGCGGTATGTGTGAAGCGGGGCGAATTCGCCACCATTTGAAACACAATTTGTGGAAAGAAAACAATCTGATCCTCTTTGTGGGATATCAGGCGGAGGGGTCTTTGGGTCGTCGCCTGTTGCAAGGGGAAACACAAGTAACTCTGTTTGGGGAAGATATTTCGGTCAATGCCCGGATTGCCAACTTGCAAGGCACCAGCGGTCACGCCGACCGGGACGGATTGCTCCGATGGCTGGAAGCGTTTACCCAACGCCCCCATACGGTGTTCGTCAACCACGGAGACGACGACTCTTGCAAGGCGTTTCAAGAGCTTTTATCTCAAAAGGGATACACCGCCCACGCTCCCTACAGCGGCACGGAATACGATCTGAAAACCGGGGCGATGACGGCGTATGCCGAGGGGAAAGCCGTGGATCGGGTGCAGCTGTACAAGGGCAATTCACGGGCGGAATCTCTGTACCGAGAATTGGTGGCGGAAGCGGAAAAATTGCTTCGTCTGGCAAAAAGCCGCCGGGGAAGACCCAACAAAGAAAACGCCAAATTTACGTCCCAGATTCGGGATTTGATCCAAAAGTGGAACGATTAAACATACGAGGAGGATTTTATGCGACTTTGCGTATACGGTGCGGCATCGCCCACCATTGATAAACGTTATATCGAAGCGGTGGAAGTCTTGGGAGCCGAAATGGTTCGCCGGGGACATTCCCTTGTCTTTGGAGGCGGCGGAAACGGCTTGATGGGAGCTGCTGCTCGGGGTGTTCGTTCTCAAGGCGGTAAAATTTTCGGTGTCATTCCCCGGTTTTTTGAACAGGAAAAAGTAGAAGCCATCAGCGACGACTGTGATCAGTTGGTGTACCCGGAAACCATGCGGGAACGCAAACAGATCATGGAAGACAATTCCGACGGCTTTATCGTCACTCCCGGCGGGATTGGGACTTTTGAAGAATTTTTTGAAATTCTTACCTTAAAGCAGCTTTGTCGCCACCAAAAACCCATTGCGATCTATAACATCAACGGCTATTATGATGAATTGATCCAATTCATGTATAAAGCCATTGACCAGCAGTTTATTCGGGGAAATTGCATGGATTTGTTTTTTGTGACTGACGATTTGGAAGAATTGTTCTGTTATCTGGAAAATCCCGAAGAACCCAAACATTCCGTCAAGGAACTGAAAGACGGCTGATCGAAAAACAAATAAAAAACCACCCGGTTCTGATTGCATTGAACCGGGTGGTTTTGTTTTAGTTCCAGGGGGTGATCCGCAAATATTCCGGGACGAGATCTTTGGTCAGTTCGTCCAGGTTCAGTTTTGCTTCTTCTTCCAACACTTCTTCCAAATAAGGATTGGTCTTGGGGTGTTTTGGAGTAAAGACGGTACAACAGTCTTCGTAAGGCAAAATCGACGTTTCAAAGGTGTCAATGGCACGGGCGATATCCACGATCTCCTGTTTGTCCGAGCCGATAAAGGGACGGAATACGGGCAAATCCGCCGCATGGTCTGTGCATTGAATGGCCCCCAAGGTTTGGGAGGCAACCTGTCCCAGACTTTCTCCTGTGATGATGCAACGGGCGTTCTTTTCTCTGGAAAGTTTGCAGGTAATTTTCAGCATCACCCGACGCATGATAATGGTGAATAAATCTTCTCTGCAAGTGTCCCGAATGGCTTCCTGGATCTGAGTAAAGGGCACGATCCACAAATCCACAGGACCGGTATAAACGCTCAGTTTCTTTGCCAACGTCAGCACTTTTTCTTTTGCCCGATCGCTGGTATAGGGAGGAGATTCAAAGTGAACGGCGGAAATTTTCAATCCCCGTTTTGCCATGACGTATCCCGCAACGGGGCTGTCGATCCCTCCGGAAAGCATCAGCATTCCGTGTCCTCCCGTGCCTGCGGGCAGACCTCCCGCCGCTTTTTCCGGATTTGTGTGGATATAGGCACTTCCGTCCCGAATCTCAATGGAAACGATGACGTCGGGGTTGTGAACGTCTACCGTCAGATGAGGAAATTCGTTGAGAAGATACTCTCCCATCATCATACAGATTTCTGGGGTCTTCAAGGGATATTTTTTGTCGGAACGCCGGGAGTCCACCTTAAAGGTCTTTGCTCGCATCAGGGCGGGTGCCACGTAATCGGAGGTCTGCTTTTTCAGCGTTTCCCAGTCGTAGCTGCCCCGGTATGCCCGGGTCAAATTCATAATTCCAAAGACTTTTTTCACGGCAGACAGGGCTTTGTCCATGTCCGGTTCGTCATCTTCAAATTCTACGAAAATGGTGGATTGGCTTTCCCGAACGGAAACCGTTCCACATCCCCGCAGGGCGGATTTTACGTTTTTGACCAGCAAATCTTCCAGCCGGCGTCGGTTCAGCCCTTTCAGAACCACTTCGCCTAATTTCAGTAAAATAACTTCTTCGTACATTTTGACATCCTTTCAGCGGACTTTTGAAATCTCGTTTAATCCATGGTTTAGTTCGTTTAAGACCACGCCGACTTCGTCTTCTGTGTTAAACCGGGAAAAGGAAAACCGCAGAGAATTTCGGCTTAAATGCTCTTTTCCGATGGCGGTCATGACCCGGGAGGGTTTTTTTGCGGAACAGGCAGAGCCGGTGGAAATATAAATTTCTTTTTGGGAAAGATAATTTACGATATTTTCCCCCAAATATCCGGGAAACGCGGCGTTGAGAACGTAGGGAGAACCTCCTTCGGGGGAGTTGATTTCTCCTCCCAACGCAAGAATTCCTTCCCGCAGCCGGGCATACATGGTTTCGATTCTTGCCCGAACTTCGGGTCGTTCGTTTTTCATAATGTCACATGCACAAGCCCAGCCCGCGGCGGCGGGAACGTTGTGGGTGCCGGAAAAAAGATTTTTTTCCTGTCCCCCTCCCAAGATTGCCGGCTTGATTCGTAATCCCTTTTTCAGGTACAAAGCCCCGATTCCTTTCGGTGCGTGAACTTTATGCCCGGCAAAGGTTGCCATGTCGATCATGGAATAACGAAAATCTTCTTTCAAAAACCCTTGCACCGCATCGGAGTGAAAGGGAGCATCAATCCCGCTTCGTTTCAAAAGGGTTGCCATTTCTTTTAAAGGAGTAATGGCTCCCGTCTCGTTATTGACCTGCATACAGGTTACAAGTACGGTGTCGGGGGTCAGGGCGTTGCGAAAGGATTCTACGGTGATCAGCCCTTTTTCCGGTTTGAGCCGAACGACCTCAAAGGTCTTTTCCAGATCGGAGAGAACTTCTTCCACGGCGGGATGTTCAAAGGCGGTGGAAATGATCCGTCCCTTTCGCTTGGATGCCACCGCACCCCGGATTGCCGTATTGTTGGCAACGGTGGCAGAGGGGGCAAAGAAAATTTCTTCGTCACTCACGCCCACGGCGTTTGCCAACGTCTTTCGGGCATTTTGTAAAATCTGTTCTCCCCGGAGCCCAAACCCGTGACGGGATTCCGGGTTCCCATAGCACAAACGCATACATTCTGCCGCTTTTTCCGCCCCTTGGTCAAAGACCCGGGTGGTGGCGGCGTTGTCCATATAAATCAAGGTAAAATCCCCTTTATTCTTCGCTTTCAAATCCACCGTCGGACAAGAGGTTTTGTGCCGTGTCCGAGGGCAGACTTTCCACGTCTCTTAATTTCCGGCGAATGGCTCGGGTTCGGGTGCCTACTAATTTTTCCAAATCGTTTCCCGCACCTTCTAACCGCTTCTTCACGTTTTCCAAAACCGTTTCAAAGGTTCCGAATTCCGTCTTCACCGCACCCAAAATATTCCAAACGTCGTTGGTTCTCTTTTCAATGGCAAGGGTACGGAATCCCATTTGCAAACTGTTGAGGAGTGCCGCCAAGGTGGAGGGACCCGCTACGTTGATGGAATATTCCCGCATCAACGTTTCGGTAAGGTCGGTCATGCGAACCACTTCCGCGTACAACCCCTCCGTAGGAAGGAACAGAATACCGAAATCGGTGGTGTGGGGAGGACGGATATATTTATCGTGAATATCTTTTGCACTCATTTTCAGGAATGCCGCCAAAGCTTTTCGGGCGGTTTCCAACAAGATCGGGTCGCCGCTTTCCGCAGCCGCTTCCAGTTGTTCATAGCGATCCATGGGGAATTTGGAGTCGATAGGCAGATAAACCACCGAACCGTCGCTGTCTTTTCCCGGCAAACGGACGGCAAATTCCACCCGATCCAAAGAGCCGGGAATGGTTGCCACGTTTTCGTCGTACTGGTCGGGAGTTAAAATCTGTTCCAAGATCCGGGACAGTTGAATTTCTCCGAAAATACCACGGGTTTTTACGTTGGAAAGAATTTTTTTCAAATCCCCCACCCCGTTGGCAAGTCCTTGCATTTCAGTCAGCCCTTTCGAGACCAATTCCAGCCGTTCGTTGACCAGTTTAAAGGACTCGGTGACTCTCTTTTCCAGGGCGGTTTCTAATTTTTCATTGACTACCCCTTGCATTTCGTCCAACTTTTTCCGGTTTTCTTCCTGAATTGCCAACAACCGTTTTTCCGTGGTGTCGTTCATGCGGTCAATTCGTGCAGAAAAGGTATTCAGCGTCGCCTGGGTTTCCTGAGAAAATTTTGTAATGGCGTTCATTTGAGCCGTATTTCCCGCATTCAATCCGGCGGTAACCGAGGCGGAAACGGTGTTCTGCATGGAGTCCATGCGGGCGTTCAGTTCCTTTCGCTGCCGGGCAAGGTCGTCGGAAATATCCTGCTTTTTCGTCCGGGAAAGGCACACGATGGATAAAATCAGCCCCGTTAGGCTGAACAAGGCCGTAAAGACGCACAGGACGGTAATCAATAAAGTCTGCATAAACAGTACTCCTTATAAAATTTCCAATTTTACGTAATTGGTCATCAATTTCTTTTCCCCTACCGTATCAAAGGCAACCGTCAGCATACAATCGGTCGCCATGGGGGTTACGCCACGAATGACGCCTTCTCCGAAGACCTTGTGACGGATACGCATTCCCACGGAATAATTCACCTGTTGCGAGGCGGGTTTCGGTTGGGTGGGCATGCTGGTAACGGCGTTGGTAAAGATGGGACGTTGGGACAGAGGCTTACGTTGGGGATGCTGTACCGGTTCCCGGGGAGGTGCTGTCCGGGATTCCAGACAGTCTTTGGGAATTTCTTTCAAAAACCGGGAAACCATGCAATCTCGGATCCCTCCGAACATCAGCCGGTTTCGGGTGGAAATAATGTGCAATTCCCGTTTGGCACGGGTGATGGCAACGTAACAAAGACGGCGTTCTTCCTCCACGCCTCCCGGTTCTTCTGCCGACCGGGAAGAGGGGAAGATCTCTTCTTCAAATCCGGTAATAAAGACCGTGTCAAATTCCAACCCTTTGGCACAGTGCATAGTCATCAAGATTACCGTGTCCGCTTCCGGGTCCATGGAATCTACGGCACTGACCAAAGCGGTCTGTTCCAGGTAGTCCGAAAGGGTGTTGCGTCCTTCTTCCGCCGTTTGGGAAAATTCCGTAATGGCGTTGAGCAGTTCCGCTACGTTTTCAAACCGGGCTTGGGCATCTTCCGGGTCACAGGAGGTGTAGAGCCATTGTTTATACTGAACAGACGCCACCAAATATTTGAAAAAGTCCGGCAAGGGCATGGTGTCCGCCGCTTCCCGTAAGGTTTCAATCATCTGGGCAAAATCTTTCAGTTTTCTCTCCGCCCGCTGCAGTTCGGGATAGTTTTGTGCATTCAGCATGGCGTCTAACGGGGAAATCCCCTCCCGGTCGCACAGGGCAAGAAGACGGTCCACCGTCGTGTCGCCGATGCCCCGTTTCGGTTCGTTGATGATTCGGGTCAAGCGAATACGGTCTTTGGGGTTATGGATAAAATTCAGGTACGCCAAAAGGTCCTGCACTTCTTTTCGTTTGTAGAAAGCAAGTCCCCCGTAGACCCGATAGGGAATCCCGTTGCCCCGCAACGCCGATTCGATGGCGTTACTTTGGGCGTGGGTGCGGTACAATACGCAAAAATCCCGAAACTTCAAATCCGGATTTGCTCCTTTTGCACCCAACACCGCCCGGGCAATATAGGCTCCTTCTTCGTGTTGGTTGTTAAGTTCTCGATAGTGGATCTTTCCGCCTTCGCCTTTATCCGACCACAGGGTTTTTCCCTTGCGGTTTTTGTTGTGGGCAATCACTTCGTTGGCCGCGGTGAGAATGGTGTTGGTGGAACGGTAATTCTGCTCCAGGCGAATTACTTTGGCATCTTGAAACTGATGTTCAAAAGCAAGAATATTCTTAATATCCGCCCCGGCAAATTTGTAAATACTCTGGTCATCGTCCCCCACCACACAAATTTCACCCCCCTTGGCAAGCAAGGTTACAAGGCGGTATTGCAAGGGGTTTGTGTCTTGGTATTCGTCCACCAAAACATACTTAAACCGCCGGTTGACCGCCCGGGCGGCTTCTTCGTGTTCTTCCAAAAGTTTAACGGTGTTAAAAATCAGGTCGTCAAAGTCCATGGCGTTGTTTTCCCACAGGGACGATTGATATTTTTCGTAAATATCGGGAATCTTGGGGTAATCAAAACTCTTGTAACCTTTCCGGAATTCTTCCGGTGTTTCGTAATTTCCTTTGGCTTTGTTGATCACCGACCTCACCATCTTGGCGGGATACCGCTGTTGCAGATCCCCTTCTTTCAAGATGCGTTCCACCAATTTATTGGAATCTCCGTCGTCATAAATAGTAAAATCTTTGTCGTATCCCAATTTGTCTGCAAAGCGTCTCAAGATTCGTACGCAGGTGGAGTGGAAGGTCAACGCCCATAGATCCCGTGCATCCACCTGAAATTGTTTTTCCATTCGTTCCCGCATTTCTCCGGCAGCTTTGTTGGTAAAGGTAATTGCCAACAAATTGTAGGGGTCAAACCGATCCACCGCCATCAGCCGACGGTACCGGTCTTCTCCCCGGAGAGAAGGATTTTCCAATCCCCGGCGAAGATAGTCCAGATCCTCTTGGGTCAGACCGTCCGGCACCGAGGCAGAATGGTAGGCGTTTCCGTATTTGATTAAGTATCCCAATTTATTGACCAGCACCGTGGTCTTTCCGCTTCCTGCACCCGCCAGAATTAACAGGGGACAGTCGCAGGAATAGACCGCCTCCCGTTGGGGGGGATTGAGTCGTTCGTATTCCCGGTCTAACAGGGCTTTGCGTAGGGCGAGGAATTCTTGTCTCATGGGATCTCCTTACAATCATTTGCATAGTATATATGTTATTATAATATAACACAAGCACAAAAGAATTGCGGAATTGAAACATAAATTTGAACCTTTTTTCGGATAATTGGATTTTTGCGGGAAATAATAGGAACAAAAAACCGTGAAAGGAACTTTTTTATGGGTAAATATAAAAAATTTTGGATCATATTGACGGCGGTTCTCTTTCTGTCCGCACTCTTGGCAGGTATGGCGATTTTGTTGGTGCCACCGGCGGAAGAATCCTTATCCCAATTCGGATCTACGGGGAATGAGGTTCGGCAAATTCAGACGGCGTTGAAAAAGCTGGGATACTATACCGGTTCGGTGGACGGGGTTTATGGATCCCAGACCCAGGCGGCGGTGCGAAAATTTCAGGCAGCGAAAGGCTTAACTGTAGACGGGATCTGCGGAAGTGTGACCTTGAGTGCCTTGGGGATCGGCGGATCTTCCACCACGTTGCGAAAAGGATCTTCGGGCAGCGGGGTAAAACAGGTTCAGCAGAAACTGTCTAATTGGGGGTACTACACCGGAACCATTGACGGGATCTACGGATCCGGTACGGAAGCAGCCGTGCGGAAATTCCAGCGAAATAACGGACTTACCGCCGACGGCATTTGTGGGGTGAAAACCCTATCTGCATTGGGGCTTTCCTCGGTAATTTCTTCCTCCCATACCACCTCGGCAAGTAACGGAGACGTTTATCTTCTGGCACGTATCATTTCTGCCGAAGCCCGAGGGGAATCTTATCGGGGACAGGTTGCTGTGGGTGCGGTGGTTTTGAATCGGGTGGAATCTTCCAAATTCCCCAACACCTTGGCGGGGGTGATTTATCAAAAGGGTGCATTTACCGCCATTGACGATGGGCAATTCGATCAACCGATTGCTGATTCTGCCTATCGTGCCGCTCGGGAAGCCCTTGCCGGGGCGGATCCCACCGGCGGTTGCTTGTACTATTATAATCCCGTTACCGCTACCTCTCAATGGATTTATTCTCTCCCCGTGAAGATGACGATCGGAAAACACCGTTTTTCCATGGGGAAATAAAAAGGCAAAAGGCAAAGTGCAAAATGACAGTGTAAGGCGTAATAAAAAAATTTGAATATCTTTCCTTTCCCCTGCATAAAGTGAAACAGAAACGAAGGGAAAGGAACGTGTTCACTATGGACAAAGAACGGTTTTTGCCGGAGGGTACGGTTGGAAAAACGGAGCATTCTCTGGCAACCTTGGAACGGGCCCGGGCATCGGGACAAATTTTGGAAGCAAAGGCAATCCTTTGCGACAGCAGTCATAATTTAGTGGTGGATCTGGGGGATTTACGAGGCGTGATTCCCCGGTCGGAGGCCGCCTTGGGAATTCGGGAAGGAACGGTAAAAGATATTGCCATTCTTTCCCGGGTCAATAAACCGGTCTGCTTTAAGGTGACCGATCTTCTCCGGCGGGATCAGGTGTCCCATTGTTGCGATCAAACCTCTGCGTTTCGTCCCGGCACCTTGTCCGATCCGGTGGCGTTGCTGTCCCGGAGAGCCGCCCAACAGCAGGCACAGGAAGAATTGTTGTCCCGGGTCCGTCCCGGAGATGTTCTGGACGCCCGGATCACTCATCTGGAATCTTTTGGTGCGTTTGCGGACATTGGGTGCGGTATCGTGGGGCTGATTTCTATTGAAAACATTTCCGTTTCCCGTATTTCCCACCCCCGGGATCGGTTCGTGCGGGATCAGGTGGTAAAAGTTGTCGTTAAAGAGATTGACCGGGAGAAAAAACGGTTTATTTTGTCCCACAAAGAATTGCTTGGCACCTGGGAAGAGAATGCCCGTCAGTTTGAGATCGGACAGACGGTTTGCGGCATCGTCCGGTCGGTGGAAGAATACGGAATTTTTGTGGAGCTAACTCCCAATTTAGCCGGGCTTGCGGAAAGTAGGGAAGGGGTGTTCCCGGGGCAACAGGCGACGGTGTTTATCAAAAACATCATTCCTGAAAAAATGAAGGTAAAATTGAGCCTTATTGACGCTTTTGACGGAGAGCCGGAATCTACGTTGCGGTATTTTGACCCGCCCGCTCACCTGGATCGGTTTGTTTATTCTCCTCCCGAGGCGTTGCGGCAGATCGAGACAATCTTTACATAAATGTTGCAGATTTTTTCTTGACATTCCCAATTTATTATAGTATTATAATTGTATAAGTACGGCTAACTATCGCCTTTTTCCCGTCTTCGGTTTTCGGAGACGGGTAAGGTCGTTGATAAAGGAGGAATTTCTCTGGATTCTTTGCTGAAACGCTATATCGTTGCGGAATTGCTTTTGGGGGTTGCCGCTGTTGTGATCGGGCTTCTTTTGGGCGGTCCGATTCTTCCTGCGTTAGGGGTTTGCACCGTGGCGTTGGCGGCACAGTGTTCTGCGTTTTCCGAAAAATATTACGGAGTTGTAATTGCCTTTGGGGTGTTTGCTCTGTTAGGGTTGACGGTTAGTGGAATTTCTTCCTTTACGCACATGATTCGTTTGTCCGGATATGCAGACGATTCCTCTCCGCTAACGGTATTGTTTGCGGTAGCTGTGTTTTTGCTGACACAAAGTGCTTTGTCTATTCCCTTGGATGATCGAACCGATCTGCAGTTGCTTCGCTGCGGGATTTCTCGGATCGTTTTGTTTTCCGGAATTGCTTTTGCTGGAATTATTCTGACGTATCTTCTGTCGTATCTTTGGTACGGAATAGCGATGAACGCTTTGACGGAAGGGAATACAATACAAGATTTTCATTATTTAGAAGGGATTCTTTCTCTGGCCTTCGTTCTTACTTCTGCTCGAGGTGTGTTTCGAAGCTTTTTTGGACAAGAACCTTTGACCGAAACTGTTAAGGAGGATCAGAATGATCAAACAGCTTAATCTTTGGAAAAACGTTTGGAATTTGTTTTTACGGTATTTGATGATCTGCGTATTTATGTTTATGTGTATCGTCGTTATTTCTACGAATTCCACCTTGCTCGGACCTTTGTTTGGGGTATTTTATTTTGTGGCTTTGATTTATTATTTTTGGTTTACCATGCGTACCGAAGGGGAGTTGGACGTAAACCGGGAAAAGATCGGTCAAATGCCTCGGTTTCGCTGGAAGGGTGCGGTCTGTGCTTTGATTTTAGCGGTTCCGCTGATGATCATTAACGTTGTTCCCAATTTCTTTGCGGATCCTGTCCCCGCGGAATATCAGGCGTATTTTACCGGAGAGCCCACGTATCTTTCCACTGTGGATCCTTTCAATCAATCTTTGCGGGAGATTTCGGGGAAAAAGGGCTATATTTCTGAAATTACCTTTGATCAACAGGGACAGATTTTACACATCACTTACCAAACTTCCACCGGTTATACCGTTTTGTGCGACGGAACCACCCAGGATCAGAATAAGATCTATGCTCTCACTTCCGGTCCTTTGACCAACGGTGCGGGGGAATCGGTAAAGGTTTATTATTCCGACACCGCAACCTTGTCTGATCTTCAGGTAGGTGCTTTTGAAGAATGCAAAAACGCCATTGACGATATTGCCGCCGTTATGGGAAGTTATCCCCATTGGCAACAGGTCCTGGCGGTGATCAAATCCATTTTTGCCATTAGTCTTCAGTATTTTTGTGCCATCTTTGCCGGCGGAGATAATGCAGCGTTAAGTTCTGTCATCTACTGCCTCTGTATGTTGGTTCTTTGTGCCGCGGCTCAAGTGGGATACGAAATGGGCTATCGAAACATTGTTTTGATTCGGAAGAAAAAGCCCGTTAACAATTCCAAAGCAGGGGATACCGTCGTTATCCAGCGTGGAAAACAAACTCCCGAAGAATGATTTTCTTTCTGTTTGATTTATAAAACCAATACGGTATAAAACGAATAGAATTTTTTGGTGTTGATGGAACATTTTTCCCGTCAACACCAACTTTTTTTGCAGATTAAAACAATCAAAAGGCAAAAAATGGCGGTTAAAAGTTGGATTTGTAGGGAATAATAGGGTAGAAAGGAGGCTGAAAGCCTTGAAAAAAACAATTCGAATTTTTGCCCTGGCACTTCTGGTCGTGGTGTTTGCCGCCATTCCTCTTTCTGCACAGACCACCAATTACCAGATCGGGGAAGCCGAGGGCGGACTTCTCAATGACGGAAAAATAAAAGAAGCTTTTCAGAAAGCCGTAGACAAATTTAAAGATTGGACCTACGAAGGAATGCCCTCCGGATACGTGACCCAGGAAGACGACTACTACCTGCAAACCTATTCGGATAAAGAGAATAACCACGCCGCCGTTTATGTGGGACCGGATTACGGTTCTTATGTGCTGCGGGGACCGTTGTATCAGCAACTGGAATCTTTGGGCGGACTGAAGACATTAGGCAGACCCACGTCCGATTCTTACGAAGTACAGGGGACTTGGTATCAGAATTTTGAAAACGGATACGCTTCCGTAAAGGGAGATTCCGGCAAAGCCGTCTTTACCAAAGGGTCTCATGTGGATCAACAAGGGAATGTGATTCCCATTTCTACCGCGACCACCGATTCTGCTTCGGGGACGACCGGAATCGACGGAACGACCAGCGATACCAATTCTACGCAAAACTCCGTTCCTTCTCCTTCCGAGATGGTCAGCGACGTGGTAAGCGATGTGGAACAAGCGGCACCCAAGTGGGGTATGTGGATTTTTATTATTCTCTTGCTTCTTGCCATTGGAATTCTTGTGGTTTACTGGTTTTTAAAGAAAAAATAACCCTTTTGTCCCTGTCCGTCTCCCCGGCGGTACAGGGCATTTTTTTTATGATGCGAGAAGAATTTTTTCCATAGCTTTGTTGAAAGATTATTCCGGGGAATGTTCAAAAAAATGTAAATTTTTTCTATATCTCCACCCTTGAAAAAATAGTAATATTATAGTATAATATATAATGGAGTAAAGTGAAGCCTGAGAATGAGGTTTTGCTTTTTCTGTTTATGTAATTTCAAATCGTTCAGGAGGATATAACAATGAAAGCTCAGGAAAAATCCGAGAGAATCGAAGCTCTTCGAGCAGAGATTGAGGGGAAACCCGCATCGTTCTCCGGTGTGTCCGCTCGGGAACGGTTGGCGTTGTTGTTTGATGAAGGAACCTTTGTGGAAGTTGGTGCTTTCGTCCGTCAGCGTCCTACCGAATACGGTTGTTCCGATTCCCCCGAAGGGGTTGTGACGGGATACGGTGCCGTCGACGGCGTTTTGGTTTTTGCTTTTGCACAAGACCCTGTAGTCAATAAAGGGGCGATCAGCGAAATGCACGCCCAAAAAATTAAAAATATTGTTACCATGGCAATGAAAGCCGATGCTCCTCTCGTTTCTATGCTGGATTCTTGCGGAATGCGAGTAGGGGAAGGAATTGATGCTCTAGCCGGATACGGAGAAATTCTCTCCCTTTGCAGTGAAATTCAGGGTGTGATTCCTCACGTCTGTGTGGTTAGCGGCGTTTGTGCCGGAGCTTTGTCTTTCTTGCCTGCTTTTGCGGATTATACGGTTATGCTGAAAAATGCGGAACTGTTCCTGTCCGCTCCCTCCGTGGTTCAGGCTCGCTTCGGTCAAAAGACCGGGGATTCCGCTTCCGCATATGAAACGGGGCTTGCTTCTGTGGTTTGCGATAACGATCAACAGGCTGCCGATGCGGTACGGGATTTCTTCACCGCTTTCTGTGCTGTGGAGCCAGCCGACGACGTGAACCGGTTGACCGGGGAAATTGCCGATTTGATTTCTGCCGACGGCTACAACGTGACCGACGTTATTCAGCAGATTGCCGACAACGGCGAACTTTTGGAACTGTCCGGCGGATACGCTAAAAACATCGTTACCGGGCTGATTCATTTGGACGGAACTCCTTGCGGGGTTATCGCCAACAACCCTTCAGTGGACAATGGAGATCTGGATTCTGCCGCTTGCGATAAAGCCGCCAAATTTATTGAATTTTGCGACAACTACGATATTCCTGTCATTACCTTGGTGGACACCGACGGCTTTGCCGTTCAGGTTGGGGCAAATATTTCCGAATCTGCTCGGCTTTTGGCGGCGTATGCCGATTCCGACGCGGTAAAGATTACGTTAATTACCGGTCGGGCGTACGGTGCAGGCTATCTTTCCATGGGAGCAAAACATACGGGAGCCGACGTAGTTCTCGCTTATCCCACTGCCCAGATTGCACCGCTGCCCGCAGATACGGGAGCTGTGTTCTTGGCAGAAAAGGAAATTGCATCTTCCCAAGATCCTGTTGCTACTCGAAATGAAAAAATTGCTTCTTATGGGGAAACCATCGCATCTCCCTTACAGGCGGCTCAGCGTGGTTATATCGATGACATTATTGATATTGCCACCACCCGTCAGTTGTTGATCAGTTCTCTGAACGTCTTTTTACAGGAAGGTGATCTGTGATGACCAATTTCCTTGCATATTCCACGGATGTTCCCGGAACGATTGCCGGACAGGTTGGATATGGTCTTGGCGTCACCGCGATCGGTGTCATCATCGTTTTTGCGGTCTTGATTTTGATCATGCTTGTCATTTACCTGTTCCAGGGCTTTTTCGGGCAACGTTCCGAGCCCAAAGAGAAGAAGTCTGTAACGTGTTCTGTTGACTCTGCCCCCTCCCCGAAATCCGTACCGAATCCCGTTTCGACAACGGTGCCGGAGGGAAAGGAAGAGGAGTTGGTGGCCGCGATTGCCGCCGCTACTGCCATGGCACAGGAAGAACTATTGGTGGTTCTTGCCGCTGCCGTAGCTGCCCAGGAAGGCTGTGATCCTGCGACCTCTCGGTATCGCATTCGCTCTTTCCGTCGTATTCTGTAAAATTAATTTTTGAATAAATCGAAGTTTGAAAGGAATTTATCATTATGAAAAAGTATAACATCACCGTAAACGGAACTACCTATGAAGTCTTTGTGGAAGAAGCCGGCGTTGTGGCTTCCGCTCCCGTAGCC
>JAZRUJ010000091.1:0-4705 GCA_045652445.1 Eubacteriales bacterium
CAACTTTGACGAAAGTCTGGTGGAGCCCCGTGTTCTCCCCTCCCGCTTCCCCAACCTGCTGGTCAACGGCTCCTCCGGCATCGCTGTCGGTATGGCTACCAACATCCCTCCCCACAACCTGACTGAGGTTATTCACGCCACCATCTGCGTGCTGGATAACCCTGAGGCAGGTCTGGCTGACCTGATGGAGCATGTGAAGGGCCCCGATTTCCCCACCAAGGGTATCATCATGGGCCGCAGCGGCATCCGCGCCGCCTATGCCACCGGACGGGGCAAGGTTGTGGTACGGGCCAAGACGGAATTTGAGGAATTTAACAAAGACCGGGTGCGCATCATCGTCACAGAGCTGCCCTATCAGGTGAATAAGCGGATGATGATTAAGGCCATTGCCGAGCAGGTGAAGGATAAGCGCTTGGAGGGCATTTCCGACCTGCGGGACGAGACCGACCGCAACGGTATGCGGGTGGTTATTGAACTGAAAAAGGATGCCAATCCCCAAGTGGTGCTGAACAATCTGTTTAAGCAGACCGCTTTGCAGACCAGCTTCGGCATTATTATGCTGGCGCTGGTGGATGACCAGAAGCAGCCGAAAATTCTGCCCCTGCGGAATATTTTGGACGAGTATCTGAATTTCCAGATGGAAATTATGACCCGCCGCACTCAGTACGATATGAAAAAGGCAAAGGAACGGGCCCACCTGTTGGAGGGCTTGATCGTTGCCCAAGACAACATCGACGAGGTCATCCGGATTATCCGCTCTGCCTACGACGATGCCAAAGAGAAGCTCTGTGAGCGCTTCGGTTTGGACGATGTGCAGGCACAGGCCATTTTGGATATGCGGCTGAAAGCCTTGCAGGGCTTGGATCGGGAAAAATTGCAGAACGAATTTAACGAACTGCAGACCCGCATCGCCTACTATCTGGGTCTTTTGGAAGATCCCGCGAAGTTGGCAGCCTTGTTGCGAGAAGAACTGTTGGAAATCCGCGATAAATTCGGCGATGAACGGAAAACCGAGATCTTGGACGTGGAAGATGAGATCGACATTGAAGACCTCATCGAAGAAAAGACCAGCGTCTTTACCATGTCTCATCGGGGTTATATCAAACGTCAGCCCGAAGACGTGTATAAAGTACAGAACCGAGGCGGACGGGGGATTAACGCCATGTCCACCAGAGAAGAAGATTTTGTGGAAGAATTGTTTATCGCTTCCACCCACGCGACGGTTCTGTTCTTTACCACCAAGGGTCGCGTCTTCCGGATCAAGGGATACGAAATTCCCGAAGCTTCCCGTCAGGCAAAGGGTATGAACATCGTCAACCTGTTGCAGTTGGATCAAGGGGAATCGGTTTCCGCCATGATTCCTTTGTATGGGGAGATCGACGACGAAAATACCTATTTGAATATGATCACCAAAGCCGGGATTACCAAACGTTCCCGCCTTTCCGAATATCGGAACATTCGCAAGGGCGGCTTGATCGCCGTGAACCTGGACGAAGGAGACGAATTGGTTTCCGTAAAACTGACCGACGGTAGCAAGAATATTCTGATTATCACCCATAACGGTATGGGAATTTGCTACGACGAAAACCAAGTTTCCGTGGTAGGACGTACCGCTCGTGGGGTAAAAGCCATCAAGTTGGACGACGGGGACGAAATTATTTCTTCCATCATCGCCGACGAGGATCAAAAAGTGCTGATCGTCACCGAAAACGGTATGGGTAAGAGAACCGAGTTCTCCGAATTCAAGATTCAGCACCGGGGCGGCCGCGGGGTGCATTGTCACAACGTGACCGAAAAGACCGGGTTGATTGCCGGGGCGAAAGCCGTCACCGAAAACGACGACGTGGTCATTATTTCTTCCGACGGGGTTTTGATCCGGATTCGTGTAGAAGACGTTCCCGTTTACCGCCGTACCTCCTCCGGGGTTAAGATCATGCGGGTTCAGGGGGAAACCAAGGTCATGAATATCGCACCTCTGCCCAAGGCGGAAGAAGAAGGGGAAGAAACGGAAGAATCTTCCGAAGAAACGAAAGAACAGGAATAATATTACTTTGCGAGGTAGAATATAGTTATGAAAAACACAGAAAAGACCATGGAGAAAATCGTAAATCTCTGTAAAAACCGGGGCTTTATCTTTGCCGGTTCGGAAATTTACGGTGGACTTGCCAATACCTGGGACTACGGTCCTTTGGGCGTAGAATTTAAAAACAATGTGAAACAAGCCTGGTGGAAAAAATTCGTTCAGGAAAACCGCTACAACGTGGGTCTGGACGCCGCCATTCTCATGAATCCTCAAACTTGGGTTGCTTCCGGTCACGTGGGAGGATTTTCCGACCCCTTGATGGACTGCAAGGAATGTAAAGAACGGTTCCGTGCGGACAAAGTCATCGAAGATTGGTGTTCCGAAAACAATTTCGACCTGGGAAAAGCGGTTGACGCCATGTCCCACGCCGAAATGAAAGAATTCGTAGAAGAACACAACATCGTTTGTCCCACCTGCGGGAAGCACAACTGGACCGACATTCGTCAGTTTAACCTGATGTTCAAAACGTTCCAGGGGGTTACCGACGACGCGAAGAATGTCGTTTACCTGCGTCCCGAAACCGCACAGGGGATTTTCGTAAACTTTAACAACGTTGCCCGTACCACCCGGAAAAAACTTCCCTTCGGCGTTTGCCAGGTGGGGAAATCCTTCCGGAACGAAATCACTCCCGGGAACTTCACCTTCCGTACCCGGGAATTTGAACAGATGGAATTGGAATTCTTCTGCAAACCCGGAACCGAATTGGAATGGTTTGCTTATTGGAAGCAGTACTGCAAAGATTGGTTGCTTTCTTTGGGTATGAAAGAAGAAAATCTCCGGCTTCGTGACCACGACCCCGAAGAATTGTCTCACTATTCCAACGCTACCACCGACTTTGAATTTGTGTTCCCCTTTGGTTGGGGCGAACTGTGGGGCGTTGCCTCCCGTACCAACTTTGACCTGAACGCACACCAGACCACGTCCGGTCAGGATATGACCTATTTTGACCAGGAAACCGGCGAACACTACATTCCCTACGTGGTAGAACCCTCCCTGGGTGCCGACCGTGTGGCTTTGGCGTTCTTGGTGGAAGCCTACGACGAAGAAGTGGTGGACGCAGAAAAGAACGACGTTCGCGTTGTTATGCGTCTCCATCCCGCCTTGGCTCCCTTTAAGGCTGCGGTTCTTCCCTTGTCCAAGAAGTTGTCCGAAAAAGGGAACGAAGTTTACGAAATGCTCTCCAAGTACTTCAACGTGGATTACGATGAAGCCGGCTCCATCGGGAAACGGTACCGTCGGGAAGACGAAATCGGTACGCCGTACTGCATCACTGTAGACTTTGAAACTGAAAACGACGGTTGCGTTACCATTCGCGAACGGGATTCTATGGAACAGATTCGTTTGCCCATCGACCAAGTGGTGGCTTATCTGAACGAAAAATTGTATTTCTAAAGAAAGATTCCGAGAGGAAAATCTATGATTATTTTAGACAACTACCGTGTTAAGTTGATGGAAATTGAAAAACGCATCGAAGAGTTGGCAAATGCCATGCGAATCGAGGCGGTTAAGGAAAAGTTGGCGGAGTTTGAAACGATTACCGCCGACCCGGATTTCTGGAACGACATGGAAAAATCCCAGAAAATTCTGGTGGAACAGAAGCGTCAAAAAGACGTTTTGGAAAATTATCAAGGGGTGGTCTCTCTCCACGAAGACGCCACCACCTTGGTGGAACTTGCCATGGAAGAATGCGACGAAGAAACCGAGCAGGAAATCGTTTCCATGACGGAAAATTTGGAAAAAACCATCGAACGCCTGACCATGGATACCCTGTTGGACGGGGAATACGATAAATCCAACGCCATTCTTACCTTCCACTCCGGTGCCGGCGGAACGGAAGCCCAGGACTGGGCTTTGATGTTGTTCCGTATGTACTCCCGGTACGGGGAACAGAATGGATTCAAGATAAAATGTCTGGATATGCTGGACGGAGACGAAGCGGGCATCAAATCCGCCGTTCTTCGCCTGGAAGGACCCAACGCTTACGGCTATATGAAGTCCGAATCCGGGGTGCATCGTCTGGTTCGGGTCTCCCCCTTTGACGCCTCCGGCAGACGGCAAACGTCCTTTGCTTCTGTGGAAGTCATGCCGGAAATCGAAGACGATAAGTCCATCGAAATCCGGGAAGAAGATTTGGAAATCGAGTGCCACCGTGCCTCCGGTGCCGGCGGTCAGCACGTTAATAAGACCGACTCCGCCGTTCGCATTAAGCATATTCCCACCGGCATTGTTACCGGCTGCCAGACCGAACGGTCTCAAAAGCAAAATAAGGAAATGGCGTTGAAAATGCTGAAGTCCAAACTGTTGGAAATCAAAGAACGGGAACACCTGGAAAAGATTGAAGACATCAAGGGCGTACAGATGGACAACGGCTGGGGCTCCCAGATTCGTTCCTACGTTTTCATGCCTTACACCTTGGTCAAAGACCATCGCACCAACTTCGAAATGGGGAACGTGAACGCCGTCATGGACGGAGATTTGGAAGGATTCATCAACGCGTACCTCAAGCACCTGAAAGCCGGCGGCGAACAGTAACCCGGCAACCAAAAGAAAAAAGACCCGGCGGAACGTTACGTTCCGCCGGATTTTTTTGCAAAAATGATCCGGCTCTTTGAGGGGGCAAAG
>JAZRUJ010000092.1:0-31946 GCA_045652445.1 Eubacteriales bacterium
CTCTATGCGTCACATGACGGCGGAGCAGATTTATACGGAAGCCAAACAGATCCTTCCGTCCATCGCCATGGGTACGGTTTATCGAAATTTAGGGCTAATGACCGATGCCGGAGAGATTTTACGGATCGAAATGTCGGGTCAGCCGGATCATTTTGATAAAACCGTGAAGCCTCATCATCATTGTCTTTGCCCTCATTGTGGAGAGGTTTGGGACGTTCCCGTTCCCGATTTAACCCGACAGCTGCAAGAAACCTTGGGTATGGAATTGGAATCTTATGATTTGACTTTGCGGGCGGCGTGTGACCGTTGTCGCGGAGTACAAGTCGGTTAAAAATGCATACATAAGAAAGAAGCCTGAAGTAAAACTTCGGGCTTCTTTTTGTTATCGTTTAAATATCTCGGTATTTTTCTACGGCAGCGGCAAACTTCTTTGCTGCCTCTCCCGCTTTTTGGAAAAATTTTTCGGGAGTGTAATTGTCGTAAATAGAACTTCTCCGCCGATCCACTTCCAGCATGATGGTTCCGTCAAAGGGGGCATTTGCGATGAATCGGGCAGCCTTGTCCAGGTCAATTTTCCCATCGTAGGGAATCATATGGTCGTCGCTGTTTTTCTTTGTCCTGTTGTCGTGAAGATGTAAGGCACAAAGGCGTTTTCCAAAGAGGGGCATATATTCCCGTCCGTCGGCAAAACAGGCTTCGTGTCCCACGTCCCAGCAAAATCCGATGTCATCGTAATACTCAAAAATATGGGCAAGATTCCCTAATTTCCGCTGGTTTTCAAAGGCGAGGGTGACGCCTTTGCTTCGGGCGTATTCAATCAGTTGATCAAACCGCCGGTTCCCCGTTTCGTTGATTTTGGGAGGGTGTTCACCGGAGGAAAGATGAACTACCACCACAGGAATGTTGTTCCGGTTTGCGGCGTCTACGCAGTAGAGCAAACGGTTCAACATTTTGTCTCCCTCATCGCCTTCGATCCACATATGATTGATCCCTTGAAAGGGGGCATGAATGGTTTCTACGTCGATTCCACCCTCGCGAAAGGCGGCTACGTCTCGGTCAAAATTCTCGTATTCGCAGTAGAGAAAGGTGGCGGTAAATCCGTTTTTTCGCATGAGCCGGATTTCTTCTTCCAGAGCAAGTTCGCCGTAGCTGTTTTGAATTATGCCGATTTTTATCATAATTCCTCCGTCGCGTAGGTGATTTTAATTCCCTGTTCCGTGTCTTCTCTGTCAAGGATTAATTTGGTACGATACAGTTCCGCCAAAGCGGCACCGTCGTCGTAGGGAAGCAGAACGGTTTTTTCATATTCACCTGCAAAATGCCGGGAAATGGCGGTTTTTAATTCTTCACATCCCTTGCCGGTCTTTGCGGATACGGAAAAGACTTTCATCTTTTCCCGAGATGCGATATGATAAAAGGGTGCCAAATCCAAGACGTCTTCCCGATCGGCTTTGTTCAAGATCAGGAATATGGGCTTTTGATCTGCTTCCAAGGTGTGCAAAAGATCCCGTACCACAGTCAGCCGGGCTTCCGCTTCCGGGTCGGCACAGTCCATGACCAACAGCAACAGATCTGCCGACAGGGATTCTTCCAAGGTGGAACGGAAAGCATCGATTAAGGTGTGGGGCAGATCCCGAATAAATCCCACGGTGTCGGATAATAAAATTTCCTGCTTGAGACCCTCAATCTTTCGGACGGTGGTGTCCAAGGTTGCAAACAGTTGATCTTCCGCGTAAACTTTGCTTCCGCAGAGCCGATTTAACAGGGTGGATTTCCCTGCGTTGGTATAGCCCACCAACGCCGCTGTTTGTTTGCCCGTACGAAGCCGTCCCCGACGGGTCGTTTGACGATGCTGTTTTACCTCTTCCAGGGATTGTTCCAATGCTTTGATCCGCCGGCGAATATGTCGCTTGTCTGTTTCCAGTTTTGTTTCCCCCGGACCTCTCGTTCCAACGCCGCCCCCCAACCGGGACAAGCTTTCCCCCATCCCTGCAAGTCGGGGAAGACGGTATTTCAGTTGTGCCAACTCTACCTGAAGCCGACCCTCGGAGGATCTGGCTCGTCCCGCAAAAATGTCCAAAATGAGCATGGTACGGTCAATCACTGCTACGTCCAACCGGTCTTCCAAATTGCGGATCTGTCCCGCCGTCAATTCCGCGTTGGCGATGGCAATGTCAATTTCGTGATTCTCAATAAATTCCCGCATCTCCTCGGTTTTCCCCGAGCCGATATAGGTGGCGTTTTCGGGTTTTTGCCGTTGTTGAAGTAATACGCCTTTTACGTCCAGTCCGGCAGTTTGAGCCAATTGCTCCAATTCCGCCATGGACGCCTCCGCGTCTTCCCGGTCGGATACACCAATTAAAAGACAGGATTTTGGTTCTTCCATAGAACTCTCCCTTAACAATGTTTTCTCTCTTTTTATTATACCATATTTTTAAGGAAATGCAAGAGAAAAAGTGATTTTGGGATTTTAATTTTTCGGTTTTTTCGGCGAAACCATATTTTTTTTCCACAATTGCAAAATAATTGTAAAATGTTGAGTTTTACTCTTGCAAATTGTTTGAAAGTGTGATATAATACATAGGTCTCAAAAAGAGACATCCGGGCGTAGCGCAGTTTGGTAGCGCGCTTGAATGGGGTTCAAGAGGCCGTGGGTTCGACTCCCGCCGCTCGGACCAAAAAACGACAGGTTTTACCTGTCGTTTTTTCTTTTCCAAAAAATCCCTGTCGGAGTAATTCCGACAGGGTTCTTTTTTTATCTTATCTTAAAACGCGAATCAAGTCTTGCCGTCCGGCTTTGATCAATGCTTCCCGTACCAAGGCCCGGTTTTGGGGCATGTGATATTGAAGCAACGCCCGTTGGTATGCCTTGTCTTTGTTGGTGCGGGGGACAAAGACCGGCTGCATGGTAAAGGGGTCGAGTCCCGTGTAGAACATGCAGGTGGAGATTGTTCCGGGAGTGGGGTAGAAGTCCTGAACCTGTTCCGGGTGGTAGTTGATCTTTTTCAAATACAACGCCAGCTCAATGGCATCTTTCAACGTACAGCCCGGATGGGAGGACATCAAATAAGGAACCAAAAACTGATTCTTTTTGTATTCTTTGTTCAGCTGATGGTATTTATCGGTGAATGCTTTATAATAGCGAAACGGGGGCTTTCCCATGTGTTTTAATACCCGGTCGGAACAATGTTCGGGAGCAACTTTTAACTGACCGCTGATGTGGTGCTGAACCAATTCCCGGAAAAAGGAATCGTCTTTGTCTAACATCAGATAATCGTACCGAATGCCCGAACGGACGAAAACTTTTTTTACTTTAGGAAGTTTTCGCAAGGTGCGGAGAAGATCCAAATATTCCTCGTGGGAAACCCGCAAGGCTTTGCAGGGTTCGGGGGCAAGGCACTTTCGGTCTTTGCACATGGATTTTTTATTGCAGGAGGCAAAGCGGAAGTTTGCGGTGGGGCCGCCCACGTCGTGAATATAGCCTTTAAAGTTGGGAGATTCGGTGATTTTTACTGCTTCTTTGACGATGGATTCTTTGCTTCGGGACGTTACCGCCCGCCCTTGGTGGAAGGTGATGGCACAGAAGTTGCAACCGCCGAAGCACCCCCGATTCTGAATAATGGAATTTTCCACTTCCAAAATGGCGGGAACTCCGCCCATGGATTCGTAAATGGGGTGATAGGTTCGGGTGTAGGGCAGATCGTAGACTTGATCCAACCCGTCCCGTTCCAAGGGAGCTGCCGGGGGATTTTGAATCAGCCACCGTTTGGAATGCCCCTGGGCAAGAATATGCCCGGTATGGGGATCCTGTTCTTCGTATTGAATTTTGGTCGCCCTAGCGTAGGCAAATTTGTCCTTTCGCACTTCTTCAAAGGAAGGGCAGACTACCGCCCCGTCGGGCAATTCGTGGGCAATATAGCAAGTTCCGGGAATGTCGGTCAGTTGGCTGACCGGCTCTCCTGATGCTAAGCGGTTGACGATTTCGGACATAGAGCGTTCCCCCATGCCGAAAGACAAAACATTTGCCGAGGTGTCTTCGAGAATGGAACGACGAACCTCGTTTTGCCAATAATCGTAGTGGGCAAACCGACGTAAGGAAGCTTCCAGCCCGCCGATGACGATGGGGATGTCTTTGTAGACTTCCCGGATCTTATTGCAATAGACGATCAACGCTCGGTCGGGACGCAATCCCGCTTGTTTTCCGGGAGAATAGGCGTCGTCTTTTCGGCGGTTCCGGGCAACGGTATAGTGGGCAACCATGGAATCAATATTGCCGGAATTGACTAAAAATCCAAACTTGGGTCTGCCGAATCGGGTAAAATCTTCGGTGGTTTTCCATTGGGGCTGGGAGATGATTCCCACAGTGTACCCCAACGCTTCTACCAGCCGGGAAATAATTGCGGTTCCAAAGGAAGGATGGTCCACGTAGGCGTCGCCGGTGACCAAAATGTAGTCAAATTGTTCGATGCCTTCATCTATCATTTCTTCCCGGGAAATGGGGAGGAACCCCGGATATTTTTTGCTCATTCTTGGGTAATGTCTCCTTGGGTGGCACGGATTTCATTCCATTGATCGACGGTAATCAAAACGTCCCGGGGCTTACTGCCCTGGTAAGGTCCGATGTACCCTTTCTTTTCCATTTGATCCATCAGGCGGCCGGCACGGGAGTGTCCTACCCCCAAGGACCGTTGCAGTCCGGAGGTGGAAGCCATTCCGGCTTTCAGCACCAATTCCACCGCTCGGGGGAGCAGAACGTCGTCGCCGTCGTCTACGAAATCTCCGTCGGCATCGGTGCCGCCCATAGAACCGGTAATGCCTTTCTTACTGCCTTTCACCGATTCTCTGGAATTTTTCTCAATGGCGTCCATAATTTTGGACTGTTCTTCGCTATTTCCGTCTCCGGAAGAGTGTTCTTTAATAAAGTTGACTACGTCTTCGATTTCCTTGTCGGAAACAAAGCAACCCTGAATACGCATGGGCTTGGGACAACCCAGAGGATTGTAAAGCATATCCCCCCGTCCGATGAGTTTTTCCGCTCCGGTCTGGTCCAAAATGATTCGGGAATCAATCCCAGAGGAAACGGCAAAGGCGATTCGGGAGGGAACGTTGGCTTTGATTAACCCCGTCAAAACGTCTGCCGAGGGACGTTGGGTGGCGATCACCAGGTGCATCCCCGCCGCACGGGCCATCTGTGCCAGACGGCAGATCGCGTCTTCTACTTCTCCGGGCGCAACCATCATCAGGTCAGCCAATTCGTCGATGACGATGACGATTTGGGGCAGGGGTTTTTCGTCTCCGGTGATCTTTTCGTTATATCCTTGGAAGTTGCGGACATTTTTTTCTGCAAACAGTTTGTACCGTTGCATCATTTCGGTAACCGCCCACTGGAGTGCTCCGGCGGCTTTCTTTGCCTCGGTAACCACGGGAACCAACAAATGCGGAATGCCGTTGTATACGCTTAATTCCACCACTTTCGGGTCAATTAAAATCAACTTGACCTGTTCGGGGGAGGATTTGTAGAGAATACTCATCAAAAGGGTGTTGATGCATACCGATTTCCCCGAACCGGTGGAGCCGGCAATCAGAAGGTGGGGCATTTTTGCAAGGTCGATGCAAACGTTCTGCCCGGAAATATCTTTCCCCAACGCCACCGCAATATTGCTTTTATGGGAGCGGAACGCGTCACTGGAAATGGTTTCTTTCAGATAAACCACGCTGGAAACTTTGTTGGGAATTTCAATGCCGATGGCAGATCTGCCGGGAATGGGGGCTTCGATACGAACCCCGGATGCCGCCAGGTGCAGGGCAATATCGTCGGCAAGATTTGTAATCTTGGAAATTTTTACCCCTGCATTGGGTTGCAGTTCGTACCGGGTAACGGTGGGACCCCGGACCGCATCCAGATAGGTGGTGTCCACCGAGAAGTTTTGCAACGCAGTCATCAGGTTTTGGGCCGTTTGCTGCAATTCTTTTTTGGCACTTGCGGCGTTTTCGTCGGGTTTATAGGTCAGCAGACTGAGGGGAGGATAGACGTAAGGAATTTCTTTTTCTGCTTCTTTTTGGATTTGAGCCGCCACTTGTCCCGCTTCCGCACGAATTTCTTCTTTGGAGATTTTTTCGTCGGCAGGAGTATTTTCTGCTCGCTCCAATTCCATCAAAGCCATGGCACGTGCGTCAATTTCCGCCTGAGTCTGGGGAAAATCGGAAGAGTATTCCGACACCAATTCGGAAGAAAGCACCACGTCTTTTTTCGTATCAACGGGGGAAACGCCTAATTTTGCTTCCCGTTGCCGTTGTTGTTCTTGTAATCTCCGTTTGTCTGCGGGAGTCAAAGTTTCGTCGGCGTCAATGGTGGGGATTTCAAATTTCCGGGTGCGGACCGGTGCTGTTTCCACGGGTTCTTGGGTTTTTTGCTGTTTTTTCCGGAAGGTAAAGAGGGGAAGTTGTTTTTCTTCCTGTTGTGCTTTTTCTGTTTCTTCGTCTTTTACGATTTCTTCTTCGGATTTGTCAAAGAGACTTGCGAAGGTAACTCCGCTGACAACCACCAGAAGAATCAAGATGATGACAATAAATACGATGATGGTTCCTACGCGATTAAATAGGGAGAGGAAGCACCAGGCGAAAATCCCGGTGAGAGTTCCGCCCCCGGACATGGTAAGTCCTTTTTGAGCTAAAATCGACAGATAATCGGTCAGTCCCATGCCGTTCAATTCCACGGCGATAACCGACCACAGGGCGGAAACCGAGGCGTACAAACCTACCATACACCACATCCGGGCGTTCATGGCGGTGTAACGATCCATAATCCGCGTAATTGCCAAAAGAAGGAACAGAATGGGAATTCCTGCGGCGGTTGCCCCCATGGTCCAGGACATGGCAATCTTCAATCCTTGACCTACCACACCCATAACACCGTCAAAGAAACTTAAAAAGGTGATCAGGGCAAGGGCAAGGAAAACAATTGCCAAAAGGGTATTTTTCAGCCCCCGATCCATGGTTTTCTTTTGCGGCTTTTGTTCCGCCTGCCGTCTTTTCCGGGCGGCGATGGTTTTGGATTTGCTCTTTTGAGAAGATGCGTTGGTTTTTTTCTTCGTAGCCATGAAAGACATCCTTTCTTTTGCGGTGGGTTATGATGGATTCGTACCCAAAGGCACGGGAAAATGTAAAAATTAAAACCGATTCGGTATATTTTTCGACTTTTTGTTTTGAAATGTGTTATGATAATACGGTAAACGATTTTGACCTTTTAGAGGGGGTAATATCTATGGAAGATAATATTTATACCGTAAACGTGGCGGGGTTTGACGTGAAACTGTATTCCAGCGAAACCGAAGCGGAAACCACGTCCATCGTTAAGGCGGTTAATCGCAAAATCACGCAATTTGAACAGGGCAACAAGGGAGCTCCCAAAATCAACTCCATTTTGCTTGCTTGCATGGATTTTTGCGATGAAAACCGTCAGTTGAAAGAAAAACTGGAACGGCAACGCAATAAGATTGCTTCACTCAAGGCCCAGCTTCAGGCGGTGAAAGACGCCGACGGCGGGGAAGACGGGGAGTAAGAGACTATGGAGATCTTGTCTCCCGCCGGTTCTCCCGAAGCGTTGCGGGCAGCGGTGTTGTCCGGGGCAGATGCGGTTTATTTTGGAGCATCTTCCTTTAACGCCCGTATGAACGCGGCTAATTTTACCGACGATTCGTTAGTGGAGTGTATTCGTTTTTGCCATGAGCGGGGAGTCGCCTGTCACGGAACGTTGAATACCCTCATTTCCCAACGGGAACTTCCGGCGGGTCTTGCCACGGCGGAAACTTTGGTGAAAGCGGGAATTGTTGCGTTAATTGTTCAGGACGTGGGCTTTGCGGCGGAATTGAAAAAGCGTACCGACGTGCCTCTTCACGCCTCCACCCAGTTGACCGTTCACAATCTGGACGGCATTCTTTTTGCCCAACAAATGGGCTTTGACCGGGTGGTTTTGTCCCGGGAAGTCTCTCGCAAAGAGCTGGAATATATGGCGGCTCGCTCTCCCTTGGAGTTGGAGATTTTCGGTCACGGTGCTCTTTGCATGTGCTATAGCGGTCAATGTTATATGAGTTCCCTGATCGGCGGACGTTCCGGCAACCGGGGAGAATGTGCTCAACCTTGCCGTTTGCCCTACCAAGGGGGATATCGGTTGAGTTTGAAAGACCTTTGTCTTTTAAAGTATTATCAGGAATTGGAGCAGATGGGGATTGCCTCGTTAAAAATCGAGGGACGGATGAAATCTCCGGAATACGTTTCAGCCATCACTTCCGCATACGCCGCCGCAAAACGGGGGGAAGAATATTCTCCTGAAAAAGAAGAATATCTTGCGGGTGTGTTCAGCCGTTCCGGATTTACCGACGGCTACTATACCGACCGTATCGGCAAAGAAATGTTCGGAACCCGAAGCGAAACAGTCCATCGGGTGGACGTTCCTACCAAGGAATATCCCAGGCTTTCCTTGGACGTAACGGTTCGCCCCCTGTCGGAAGATCAGTTGCTCTGTACCGCCGTTTGCGGTTCGTATTCTGCCGAGGGGACGTTGCCCGTGTCTCCCGCCCGAAATCGGGCAACTACGGAAGACGAAATCCGGGACGCCTTCGGTGCTTTGGGAAATACGTCGTATTATTTAAATTCCTTTTCCGCATTCTTGCCGGAGGGATCTTTCGTTCCTGTGTCGTCGGTAAAATCCCTTCGTCGGGATTTGATTGACCGGCTCACCGAAATGCGGTGTTTGACTTCTCATTCTTGGAAAGATCTTCCCATCACTTCCGGAAAAGCCTGTCCGACTTCCGGACGGCGGGAAGGGTTTTTCCTGCATCCGGAACGAATTCCCAAACAAGTGGATTTAGACTTTTTATGGTTGCCTTTCACAGCAATTCGGGATTGTCCGTCGGTGGTTTCCGCGTATGCTTCGAAAATAGGGTTTGTTCTGCCCCGCATTTACCGTGAGACCGAAAAACAAGAGGTGCAGCGGTTGATCGGTGCTTGGAAAGAGGCGGGGATCACCCATGCCTTGTGTGGAAACGTAGGGCATTTGTCCCTGTGTTTCACCCACGGGCTTACACCTCACGGGGATTACGGTTTGAACGTGTATAATCCTGTTACCCGGGACGAATTTCTTTCCAAAGGATTGAAAAGCGTCACCTTGTCCTTTGAATTAAACGGGGCACAGTTGCGGGATTTGACCACCGAACAAACGGGGATCCTTGTTTACGGACGGCTGCCCTTTATGATTTTCCGAAATTGTTTGAAGCAAAAGCACGGAATCGACGAAACAATCACCGACCGCATGGGGAAATCCTTTTTAACCACCTGTGCCTACGGGTGTCGCAACGAGTTGTGGAACGCCGACCGGCTGTGGCTTGGGGATAAACCCATAACAACTTTGGGATTTCAGCGGTTCTTATTTACCGACGAAAGTACAACCGAAATTGCTTCGGTTTTGGAATCTTACCGCAGAGGCGAGGCTCCCGGTCCGGGAATGACCCGGGGGAAATTTTAAGATAACTTCACGGATTGGAGACTTACTCTCCAATCCGTTTTTTAATCTTATTTCAGGTAAAGTTCTGCCGTTGCCATCTTAATGCAGACGCACAAAAGTTGAATACAAGTTTTTAGTTCGTCCAGAGGAGGATAGGTGGGGGCAATTCGCAGATTCCGGTCTCTGGGGTCGTTGTGGTAGGGGAATGCGGCACCGGCGGGGGTAATGGTGACCCCGGCGTTTTTCATCAATTCTTCTACCCGTTTTGCACAGCCGTCCGTCAGATCCACCGACAGGAAATATCCGCCGTTGGGAACGGTCCAGGAAGCATAGCCGTCGGGGGCTAATTGCTTGTTCATTTCGTCCAAAGCGGCGTCAAATTGAGGACGCAGATGATCTGCATGACGTTTCATATGTTCTACGATGCCCTGCTTGTTTTTGAAATAGCGAACGTGACGCAGCTGGTTCAGTTTGTCGGGCCCGATGGTTTGATATGTTTTAACGGCATTTAGAGCTTTTATGTTCTCCGTGGATGCCGCCATGGCTGCCACCCCGGCACCGGGGAAGGATATCTTGGAGGTGGAGGTAAACATCAAAGCCCGGTTGGGATTTCCTGCCTTAATGCATTCGTCGTACAGGTTCAGCAAGCAATCCGAGGTATCATTCAAATCGTGAACGATATAGGCGTTGTCCCAAAAGATACGGAAGTCGGGAGCTGCCTTCATGGTAGCCAGGCGGCGTACCACCTGATCGGAATAGGTTTTCCCCTCGGGGTTGCTGTATTTGGGAACGCACCAAATCCCTTTGATGCTATCGTCTGCGGCGCATAGTGCTTCAATTTTGTCCATGTCGGGACCGTCCGCTTTCATTTCAACGGCAATCATTTCCATGCCAAGGCTTTCGCAGATTGCAAAATGACGGTCGTATCCGGGAGCGGGACAAAGCCACCGTACTTTTTCTTCTTTGCACCAGGGACGCCCCGAGCCGGGAACTCCGAACAGAAGGGCGGTGGTCAACGCGTCGTACATCATATTCAGGCTGGAGTTCCCTCCGACGATGACGTTTTCCGAAGCTACGTCAAACAATTCCGCAAACAATCGACGGGCTTCGGGAATGCCGTTGAGAATCCCATAGTTCCGGTAGTCTCCATCTTCGCCGTAGCAATCGTTACTGGTTTTTAAAACGCCCAAAAGATCTTCCGTTACGTCCAACTGAAGAGAGGAGGGTTTTCCCCGGGACATATCCAATGCCAGATGTTGGGCACAAAAATCGTTATATTTGTCTTGTTCCGCCTGATAGATGGCAGACCAATCTTCTTTGGTAAATTGGGAAATCATACAAGATAATCCTTTCAAGTTTGGGTGCGATTAAAATTCGGCGGTTCCTACCGTCCGGGGGAAGGGAATGGCATCGCGAATATTGGAAATGCCCGTAAGGTACATGATCAGCCGTTCAAATCCCAAACCGAATCCGGCGTGTTTGGTACCACCGTAACGGCGGAGATCCAGATACCACCAATAGTCCTCTTCGTTCAGTCCCAGTTCTTTCATGCGGGACAAAAGAACGTCCAGGCGTTCTTCACGCTGACTTCCGCCAATAATTTCCCCAACACCGGGAACCAAAAGGTCGGTGGCGGCAACGGTTTTTCCGTCGTCGTTGAGCCGCATGTAAAATGCTTTGATTTCCTTGGGATAGTCGGTGAGAAATACGGGAGATTTGAAAATTTCTTCGGTCAGATATCGTTCGTGTTCGGTCTGCAGATCGCAGCCCCAGGATACGGGATAATCAAATTTATGACCGGACTTCTGCAGAAGATCTACGGCCTCTGTATAGGTGACCCGCTTGAAATCGGCGTTGACCAGGGCGGTGAGCCGTTCCAAAAGGCCGGTGTCTACCCGCTGATTGAAAAACGCCAGGTCGGCGGCACATTTATCCATAACGAAGTTAATGACGTATTTGATCATTTCTTCTGCAAGATCCATATCGTCTTTCAGGTCCGCAAAAGCAATTTCCGGCTCGATCATCCAAAATTCCGCGGCATGACGGGCGGTATTGGAGTTTTCTGCTCGGAAGGTGGGACCAAAGGTGTAGACCTTGTCAAAGGCCATGGCAAAGCATTCTGCTTCCAACTGTCCGGAAACGGTCAGGTTGGTGGATTTTCCGAAAAAGTCTTCGGAATAGTCCACGGCACCCGCTTCGGTCTTCGGCAGATTTTCAGGATCCAGCGTAGTTACCCGGAACATTTCTCCCGCACCTTCACAGTCGCTACCGGTGATGATGGGAGTGTTTACGTACACAAACCCTTTCTCTTGGAAGAATCTGTGAATGGCGTATGCGGCAACCGAGCGAACCCGGAATGCGGCAGAGTACAGATTCGTCCGAGGACGCAGGTGGGCAATTCCCCGCAAAAATTCGGGAGAGTGCCGTTTCTTCTGCAAGGGGTAGTCGGGGGTAGAAGCCCCGGCAACCGTTACGGTGATGGCTTTAATTTCAAAGGGTTGTTTCATATCAGGGGTGAGAACGAAGCGTCCTTCCACTTCCACAGCGGAGCCTACGTTCAGTTTGACGATTTCTTTGTAGTTCCCCAAATTGGCTTCTTCCAACACGATCTGTACGCCGTTAAAGTAAGAGCCGTCGTTGAGTTCGATAAATCCGAAGGCCTTCGAATCCCGAAGCGTGCGAACCCATCCGCAGACTTTTACAGTCTGTTCCGAATAGGTTTCGGGGGAAGCAAACAATTCGTTGATAAAGGTGCGTTTCATGCCTATATTCCATCCTTGTCTGTAATTTCTCATAAATATAATACAGTATTATACCATATAACACGCGGAAAAACAATAGGAAACCGTCAATGTGTCATAAAAAGTTCTTTTTTCTTGGGGAATTTTCTCTGTAATTTAGAACTTTTCCTGTGGATTTTCCGGGTTTTGTAGCAATTTTGCCGTCTTTTTTGCCGCCGTTTTTTTGATTTTTTTCTTTGTAATGTTAAAAAAATACGATAATTTCAAGGATTTTTCCGTGTAACAAGTTTGAAAAATCTCTGTTGCAATTTTTTTTCATTTTTCATTTCCGTCAAAAATTTGCCTTGATTTTACAATATTTTCCGTTAAAATCAAGGAAAATTTCGGTCGGAACGGCGACGAAAATGTTACAAAATTGAAAAATGTGTCCTTTTTTTATTGAAATTTTGTCTGCTTCTTGACAACGTGTGCAAAATGTGTTATACTTATTCCAACACGGACAAAAACAATTCCGGAGGGAATAAAATTCATGGAAAAAACGATTTTGATCGCCGATGATAACAAGGAAATCGTCGATCTGCTGAAAATCTACGCACAAAAAGAAGGCTATCAGTATATCTGTGCCTACGATGGAGAACAGGCTCTTAAGTTCTTTAAAGAACGCAATCCGTCTCTCATTCTTCTCGACATTATGATGCCGAAAATCAATGGTTTTGACGTCTGCAAACAGATTCGTCAGACTTCCAATGTTCCTATCATTATTATCTCCGCAAAAGCAGAAGAACAGGAACGGATTTTGGGTCTGGACATCGGTGCAGATGATTACGTAATTAAGCCCTTTAGTCCCCGGGAAGTTCTTATGCGGGTGAAGACCGTTCTTCGCCGGGTTGCCGACGAATCGGTGGACGAAAAGAGCAAGAAGATTGAAGTTGCCGGCCTTGTTATCGATATGAACAGCTACGAAGCTTCCGTCAATGGCAAGCCCGTCATTCTGACCAAGAAAGAAATTGAAATTCTTTGGTTGTTTGCCACCAACCCCGGCAGAGTTTTCACCAGAGACCATCTGTTGGAAAATATCTGGGGCTATGAATATTTCGGCGATACCCGTACCGTGGATACCCACATTAAACGGATCCGTACCAAGCTCGACATTGACGATACCGTCGGGTTTGATATTAAGACGGTCTGGGGCGTCGGTTATAAGTTTGAAGTTAAATGAGACGCAACATAGAACAACTATTTTTGCTGATAGAACGGACGGTGCCGGTGCTTCTTGCCATCGGTGCCGTTTTGTCGGTTTTATCGGTTTTGTTTCCCACAAAAACAGGGCTTTTGATTGTCTGTCTCGTGGCGTGGAGTTTGGCTCTTGCGGCTGCGGTTTCGGAGTTTGTTTTTTTCCTTATTTCCGGGAAAAAATCCAAATTGCAGAAAAAAAAGAACGCCCAAGTTTCGCCGGAGCGTGATCGCCTTTCGGAGGTTGCCCACGAGTTGAAAACTCCTCTTACCGTCATTCGGGGAAGTGTAGAAGTTTTGGCGGACGGTGCCGTTTCTTCGGAGCAGTACCCCGAGTACTTTGCCCGGATTTTGCGGGAGACCGACGCCATGACAAGATTGGTGTCCGATCTTTTGGAATCCACCCGAAAAACCAAGGATATACGATTTGAACCCGAACCTACCGATCTTCCCCAGATAGCACAGTCTGTTTTGGAAGATTTGAAGCAGACTGCCGCCGAATCGGAGGTAGAATTGGCGTTTTCTTCCAACGCTCGGATTCCTATGCTGATGCTGGACCCCCATCGGGTGGCACAGGTGATGATTATTCTGTTGGATAACGCCATAAAACATTCTCCTAAAGGCGGAAAAGTGACTTTGTCCTTGTTCCGGGATTCTTCGGGAGTGGTTTTGTCGGTGCAGGGTCAGGGCAAGGGGATTGATCCCCGGGACCTGCCCCACCTGTTTGAACGTTATTATAAAGCACCTCCTTCTCGGGGTGGACGCAGTGACGGTTCCGGAATTGGGCTTTGCGTTGCCAAGCAGATTGCCGAACTTCACGGCGGAAGTATTCAAGTAAAGAGCAAAAAAGGAAAGGGTGCCTTGTTTACGGTTCGTTTTCCCCTTTCCAAATGCAAGGTGAAATAAATTATGAACAGAGATTTTATTCTCGCATCCTCCTCTCCCCGGCGGTTTGAACTGCTTCGGCAGATCGGACTGTCCTTTCAGAGCATTGTTCCGTCGGTAGATGAATCGACCGACAAAACCGATCCCATGCAGATCGTTTCGGAACTGTCTGCTCGGAAAGCTGCTGCGGTGGCAAAAAACAATCCTCTTTCCGTGGTGATCGCTGCCGATACGGTGGTAACGGTGGACGGTGCGGTATTGGGCAAGCCCCATGGGGAAGAAGAAGCTGCGGAAATGTTGCGGTTGCTATCCGGTCGATCCCACTTTGTGTTTACCGGAGTTACCGTCATTTGCGATGAAAAGATTGAAACGGCAATTTGTCGGTCGGAAGTGTTCTTTAAAGACCTGTCCGATGAACAGATTTCTGCGTATATTGCAACCTCAGAACCTTTTGACAAGGCCGGAAGTTACGGTATCCAGGGGCGAGGTGCGTTGCTTGTGGATCACATTGACGGCGACTACGCCAACGTGGTTGGTTTGCCGGTGAGTATGTTGTACGAAATGCTGAAAGAGTTCGGCATTGATATTTTATGACGGAGGAGGACGATTATGGGACTGAATGAATTTGGCATTGATCTTGGCACCTGTAATACCCTCATCTACCGTCGGGATAAAGGCGTGGTTTTGAACGAACCTTCCATTATTGCCACCGAAACCTACGGAGCAAAGAAATTTATCTGTGCGGGTCGGGAAGCAAGGGATATGCTGGGCAGAACCCCCGATACCGTTACCGTCACTTCTCCCGTGCAGAATGGGGTTATCGCGGATTTTGACAAGACTGTGATGATGTTGCGGGAATATATCCGTCGCTGCAGAACCGGTTTCGGTTCGGTTTCTGCGGTGGTTTCCATTCCCTGCCGTGCCACGCCGGTAGAAAAACGGGCGGTGGCTGACGCCGTTCGTGCCGCCGGGGTGAAAAAAGTACCTTTTGTTGTGGAAAAACCCATCGCCGCCGCTCTGGGCTCCGGGCTTTCGATCTTTGAACCCCGGGGAAGAATGGTGGTGGATATCGGCGGAGGCACTACGGAAATTTCCGTTTTGTCTTTGGGTGGTTTGGTTTCGGTTACCTCTACCACCTGTGCCGGAAAGAAATTTGATCGGGATATTATCAATTACGTGCGAAAAACCCATAGTGTTCTCATTGGCGACCGTACCGCGGAAGACGTGAAAATGTCCATCGGTTCGGTCTTTGACGACGGACACGTGAATTTTATGACCATCAGCGGCAGAGACTTGGTTCGGGGACTTCCCGTAAACGTATCGCTTTCCACCGACGACGTGCGAGACGTTTTGACCGAATCCGCCCGGTTTTTGGTGGATCAGATTAAGCAAACTCTGGAAAAAATCCCCCCGGAAATGGCGGCGGATATTATTGACAGCGGCATCACCTTGGTGGGGGGCGGCAGTTTGTTGCCCGGCTGGGAGGAACTTCTGTCGAAGGAAACCGGGGTTGCCTGTATGCACTCTGCTTCGCCTTTGGAAAGCGTGGTCACCGGGGTGGGGAATGCCTTCCGGTATCGGGATCAGATCAAACACGGCATTCAAAATGAAAATATTCTTGCTTAAAACCATTTTGGTATAAAAAATCGGGAGGTGCGAAGAATGAGACGGTATTTTCGGGGACGGTTTTTTGTCGTCCTTGTGCTGATTGTCTGCTTTTTGCTGGGTTTTATGCTGGCGGTGGCGGTCAACGGTCATACCATGCCCCACGAACAGGTGTTTGGTATTCTTGTTTCTCCCCTTCGTACCGGATTTACCTGGTGTAAAAATCAGGTTTCCGATTTTGCTTCTTCCATTGTTCGTTACGGAGATCTGGAAGAAGAAAATTCCCAGTTGCGGCAACAGGTCAACGATCTCCAAAAAGAGATCAACGATCTGCACTACGACAAGGTGCAAAACGACCGCTACAAGGAAATGCTTTCCATCACCGACCCCTCCTACTCCTTTGAGTATGTCTCTGCCGATGTTGTCACCGTTGCTTCCGACGGTTGGACTTCTTCGGTGGGCTTGAACGCCGGGACCGGGGCTGGAATTCAAAAGGGAAACATTGTAGTCTGTGAAGGCGGGCTTGTGGGGAAAGTGACGGAAGTCGGGTTGAACTGGGCTACCGTTTCTACGGTGATCGATCCTCAAATTTCTGTGGGGGCAATGTTGCTTTCTACGGGGGACGTCGGGGTCACCGAGGGGACGTTGGAGCTGAAATCCAAGGGACAGTGCCTGGTGCGGTATTTGAAGAAAGATTCCGCCGTAAACCGGGGAGATCAGATCTACACTTCCGGACTTGGCGGCGTATATCCCAAAGGTCTTTTGATTGGAACCGTTGCGGAGCTTCAATATGAAGATAACGGACTTTCCTTGAATTTGGTGCTGAATCCCGCTGTTTCTATTGGGGATCTGAAAGATGTTTTGATCATCACCAACTTTTCCGAGGACACGCCATGAGAGCCAAGTTGAAGTTTGTTTGGATTGGACTTTTGTTTGCGGTTCTGGGGTTGCTTGAGCATTGTGTCGGACCTTTGTGGTGGGGATGCAACCCTCCTTTGCTTCTCTGCACTGTGGTAGTTTGTGCCATGTTTGAGGGGGAAAAAGCGGCGGCGTTGTTTGGTTTGTTTGCCGGTCTGTTTGCCGATGCCATGACCTCCGGTGTGTTTGGATTAAAGGCGGTTTTGTTTCTGTTTTTTGGTTATTTTATCGCTTTTTTGGAAGAGAAAATTCTTTCTCGCAACATTATTTCTTCCACCATCACGGGGATTTTTTGTGTGGGACTGATGGAGTTGATCGGCTGGATGATTGCCTCTCTGAATAGTACCATACCCTTTTGGACGGCGGCTCAATACGTGTTCTTGCCCCGGCTTGTGATGAGTTTGCCGGTGTTGTTATTGTTGTATATTGTTTTTATACTTCTCTCCCGGGAACGGGACGGGTTTTCCGTAAGGAGGTGACCCTGTGAAAAAGAGCCGAATTGCCATTCTCTGTTTGTTGTTTGCTTCGGTTTTGGCGTTGTTTATTATGCGTCTTGTCAAGTTGCAGATCGTGGACGGAGAATTTTACCGGACTCAATCTTTGGCTCGGGTGGTCACCAAAACGGTGGAAGAATCCGCACGGGGTGAGATTTTAGACCGATACGGTTTACCGTTGGTGCAAAATCAAACGGTTTTAACGGTGAATTTGGATCTGAATATCTGTAAAAACGTAAATCAGACCCTGGCATCTATGATTGGGGTTTTTGATTCCTATTCCCACGAATATGCGGATTTGCTTCCCATTTCAAAAACCGAACCTTACATTTATACGGAACAGGAATTGCCCCCGAAATTTATCGAATTTTTAGAAAAGCGGAAAGTAGACGTTTCCGTCACCGCGGAAGAAGCTGTTTCCGACTTGATTTCTTATTACCAGCTGGAGGAGTATTCTCCCTCCATGGCTCGGGCAATTGTCGGCGTCCGCTATTCCATGTTTCAAAGTGGATCTCCCTCCATTTATCCTTTCTCTACCGACGTTTCTATGGAAGTGATTACTGCCTTGAAAGAACGGGAAGAGGAAATGGTGGGGGTGGATATTTCGACGGGATATACCCGTTCTTATACAGAAGAAAATTTTGCCTCTCACATTTTGGGCTATTTAGGTCCCATTTCTGCCGCAGAATATGAAACCCGCCGGGAAAAAGGATATGCTTTGACCGACACGATCGGAAAAGACGGGGTGGAAAAGATCTGCGAGGATCTTCTGCGGGGAGCGGACGGATACCGTTATATCGAAGTAAACTCGTCCGGGGCTGTCACCTCGGAATTGGAAGGGAAAAAAGCGGTTTTCGGTTCGGATATTATCCTTTCTATCGGGAAAAATATGCAGAAGATTACAGAAGAATCTTTGGCTACTGCGGTGAAAAATGCCCGAGAGAGAAATGGAGAGAAGGCCGCAACGGCAGCCGCCGCCGTCTTTATGGATCTGGAGACGGCAGAAATTCTTTCCATGGCGTCCAATCCCGATTATAATCTTGCGACTTTCTACGAAGATTACGCAACACTGTCCCAATCCTCCAACTCTCCCTACGTGAACCGTACCATTGCCGGTACGTTCCCTCCCGGGTCTACCTGGAAGGTGATTACCGCTATTGCCGGGTTGGAAGAGGGAGTAATTACCAAAAATACCTCCTATCATTGTACGGGGCGGTACACCTATTACAGCGATTATCAACCTACCTGTTACGATGGAAAGGCTCACGGTGTTGTGACGGTGGAAACGGCGTTGCAAAAGTCTTGCAACTGCTTCTTCTACGAAATCGGCAGAAAGATCGGAAGCGATAAATTAGCGGAATATGCTGCAATGTTTGGCTTTGGCTCCAAAACCGGGATTGAACTTTCCGGGGAATCGATTGGTTCTGTAGCGTCCAAATCTGCCCGGGAACAAAAGGGCGGAATTTGGAATGCAGGGGAAAGCCTGATGGCTGCTATCGGTCAGTCGGACAACACCGTAACTCCCTTACAGTTGGTTTCCATGGTTTCGACCATCGCCAACAACGGAACCCGTCTTCGTCCCTATCTGATTCGTTCGGTGACCAACCGGGATACGGGAGAAACGATGGAGACTGCTTCCGAAACCGTTGCTACTTTGAATATTTCCGAAAAAACCCTGGAAATTGTCCGAAACGGGATGTATAAGGTTATTAACGAGCCGGGGGGTACGGTTTACAGCTATTTCCGAGATTTTGATATGGTTACCGTTGCTGCCAAATCCGGGACGGCGGAATATGCCTCCGGACATCCCACCGTATTGGTCACCGGGTATGCACCGGCGGAGAATCCCAAAATTGCCTTTGCTGTGGTTATTGAGCATGGGGGGACGGGGGCAAACGCCTACACATGTCAGGTGGTAAAGGACGTTTTGTCTTACTATTTCTCCAACCAGGACTCCTTTGATTCGGTCTCCGATTCCAATACGTTGTTGCCTTAACAGAAGAATTTCGGCGTGATGCTTTTTTAAAAGTGTCACGCCTTGTTTTTTTGTTTTCTCTCTGCCAAAGGATTTTTATTGAAGATTCTTTGGCGATTTTTTTATTTTTTTGTAAATTTGAGAACGGGAGCGGCAGTTTTTTGTCCGTTCCTCTTGATTTTATCTTTTAAATATGTTAATATATTATATATTGCACATACATAAAGGAGGGGAACCTGTTTGGGGAAAGTTTTTCTGATAGCGTCAGGAAAAGGCGGCGTAGGGAAGACCACCGTTACGGCAAACGTTGCGGCGGCTCTTTCGGAAAAGCATCGAGTCCTTGTGGTCGACGGGGATCTGGATCTTTCCAACCTGGATTTGGCGTTCGGTATGCGAAATCGCCATGTGTACGATCTTCAAGATCTTTATTACCGCAACTGCTCTTTTGACGATGCAGTCATGACCGTTCCGGGGCATCCGAATCTGTTCGCCTTGTTTGCCCCTCTCCGCCGGGAAGTGTCCACTGTGACTCTCTTGAAGTTTCTTCGGGAACTTGTTGCGGAAAAAAGACGGGTGTATGACTACGTGTTTATTGACTGTCCCGCCGGGATCGGCCCCACCTTGGAAGTGTTGGCAGACCCACGCTATGAGACAATTATCGTAACTACCCCGGACCGAACCGCCATCTCCGATGGGGAGCGGGCGGCGGATCACCTGGTTCGCAATCATGCGGGACGGGTTCGCTTGGTGGTAAACCGGGTGCGTCCTTCTTTGATCAAAAAGAATCGGGCACCGGATATTGACGAGATTATCGACACTACGTATTTGCAACTGATCGGGTTGATTCCCGAAGATATTAACGTCATCTGTGCCGGGAACGGCGACAAGCTGACCTACGATGTACCGAAAGCCCGAAGCAAAAAAGCCTTTCGCAATATTGCGTTGCGAATTTCCGGACAATCGGTTGAATTGGACAAGTTTTCATAATTTACCATACGGAGGTATCAACAAATGACCATCGCTTTGCTTGCAAACGATAAGAAAAAGGAATTGATGGTGCAGTTTTGCATCGCATACTGCGGCATCTTGGCAAAGCACGAAGTTTGTGCAACGGCTATGACCGGGAAATTGGTGTCTGACACCACCGGGCTGAACGTGTTCCGCTTCTTGGAAGGAAAAGGTGGCGGTGCCGAACAAATTGCATCCCGCGTCGCCTATGACGAAGTGGATCTTTTGCTCTTTTTCCGGGACGCTTCCCAACAGAAGCTGTCCGCGGCGGAAGAGACTTTGTTGCGTCTGTGCGACATGCACAACGTTCCCGTGGCAACCAACATCGCAACGGCGGAAGTTTTGGTTTGTGCCTTGGGTCGGGGCGACTTAGATTGGCGTGAAATTTACCACACCGACCGGAAGCACGAAATCAATCTTTTTTAAAGACGAAGAAAAGCAACCCGCAGAGCCGTAAAAGGTGCTGTGGCGTGAAAGGATTTATACGATTATGGCAATGGAAATAAAAGCTCCCCGCGGTACCAACGACGTTTTGCCCGGGGAATCCTATCAATGGCAGAAGATCGAAGATGCCGCCCGTCGGGTTTCTTCTCGGTTTGGCTATCGGGAAATCCGCTTCCCCACCTTTGAATCCACCGAATTGTTTGAACGGGGTGTGGGGGATACTACCGACGTGGTTCAAAAAGAAATGTACACGTTCAAAGATAAAGGCGATCGTTCCGTGACCTTGCGTCCCGAAGGGACTGCCTCGGTTGCTCGGGTTTGTTTGGAACACGGGCTGTTCGGCGGACTGATGCCTTTGAAGGCTTACTATATCATCTCCGCCTTCCGTTATGAAAAACCCCAGGCGGGCCGGTTCCGGGAATTTCATCAGTTCGGTGCAGAATTGTACGGTTCTTCCTCTCCCCAGGCGGACCGGGAAGTCATCGAATTGGCAGCCTCTTTCTTGAAAGAATTGGGGCTGGATCAGATTTCTCTGAACATCAACTCCATCGGTTGTCCCGAATGCCGGAAAAAGTACCACGAAGCATTGAAAGAATATTTTTCTTCCCGTGCCGAGGAACTGTGCGAAACCTGTCGGGGACGGTTGGAACGCAACCCCATGCGGATTTTGGATTGTAAGTCCCCCATCTGCAAACAGATCGCTGCAGAGGCTCCCGTCATTTTGGATTATCTGTGCGACGATTGCAACGCTCATTTTGAAACTCTCAAAGCCTCCTTGGACAACGCTCAAATTCCCTATTCTGTGGATCCCCACATTGTCCGAGGTCTGGACTATTACACCCGTACCGTTTTTGAATTTATCGACCCCGTTTCCGGGCTGACCCTGGCAGGGGGTGGACGGTACGACGGTCTGATCACGGAATTGGACGGCAAGATGAAGGTCTGCGGGCTGGGATTTGCCGCCGGCTTGGAACGGCTCGTTTCCGTGATGAAAGAACGGGGGCTGTTCGAGGAACTTTCCCGGGACGGAGTTTACGTTGCTGCCATGGGACAGGGTGCGGTCCTTTCCGCGAACCGTCTCGCTTCAGATCTTCGTAATCTGGGGCTTCGGGCAGAAACCGATTTGATGGAACGTTCTCTGAAAGCCCAGATGAAATATGCGGACAAGACCAACGCCCGTTTCGTGGTGGTCATTGGTGACAACGAAGTTCAAACCGGCAAGATCACCGTGAAAGACATGGCAGGGGGAGAACCCTTTGAAACCACCCTTTCCGAAGGTGCTTCCGCTATTGCAGAACGGTTTTAATTTCTTTGAAACTTCCTCTTTTACGACACAAAACTGATACGATTAACGATTATAATAAAAGGACGATAGTTATTATGGGAAAACAACTGAATCGCACTGCATATTGCGGAGAATTTCGTGCTTCCGACGCCGGAAAAACCGTTCACGTTTATGGTTGGGTGCAACGTCGCCGCCCCTTGGGTGGTCTGATTTTTATCACCCTGCGGGATCGGTCGGGCATTTTGCAGTTGACCTTTGACGAAAATGAAAATAAAGAACTGTTCGATCAGGCATACGCCCTTCGTTCCGAAGACGTCATTACCGCTACCGGTGTGGTACGGATGCGGAGCGAAGAAACCCGAAACCCCAAAATGGACACAGGGGACGTGGAAGTACTGGTTTCCGAATTGACGGTTTTGGGCAAATCCGAAACTCCTCCCTTTGAAATTGTGGAAAATTCCAAAGCCAACGAAGAACTGCGGTTGAAACACCGGTACTTGGATCTTCGCCGTCCCGATCTGCAGAACAATATTCTGTTCCGTCATCGGGTCACCAAGATCACCCGGGACTATTTTGACGAAAACGGATTTATCGAAATCGAAACGCCTATTTTGATCCGTTCCACTCCGGAAGGTGCCAGAGACTTCTTGGTTCCCTCTCGGATTCATCCCGGCGAATTTTACGCGTTGCCCCAATCTCCTCAGTTGTATAAACAACTTTCCATGGTGGCTGGTTTTGACCGTTATATGCAAATTGCCCGTTGTTTCCGGGACGAAGATCTGCGTGCTGACCGTCAGCCGGAATTTACCCAGATCGACCTGGAAATGTCTTTCGTGGAAGTGGAAGACGTTTTGAAGATCGGGGAAGGATTCATTTCCCGTGTTTTCAAAGAGGCTCTCGGCGTGGATATTCCCATGCCTCTGCCCCGTATGACCTATCAGGAAGCGATGGAACGGTACGGTTCCGATAAACCCGACGTTCGGTTCGGCATGGAAATTATTGACCTGACCGAAACGGTGAAAGATTCCGGGTTTGCCGTTTTCTCCGGTGCCATTGCCGGGGGCGGTTCGGTTCGGGCTTTGGTTGCGGAAGATTCCGTTTCCAAGCTGACCCGTAAGGAAATCGACAAGTTGGTTGAATATGTGAAGGGCGTTGGCGGAAAAGGTGTTGCCTGGATTCGCCTGACGGAAGAAGGCATGACCTCTTCTTTCGCAAAATTCATGACGGAAGAAGAAATGAACGCTATTTTGGAAAAGACCGGAGCCAAGACCGGAGACGTGGTTTTGGTGATTGCCGATACCAACAACACCAAGGCACTTACTACTTGCGGTATGCTCCGTACCCACCTTGCCAAGAAATTGGAATTGAAGTTGGAAGGATACAAATTCCTTTGGATCGTGGAATTCCCCTTCTTTGAATACGATGAAGAATCCCAGACGTGGATTGCCATGCACCACGCCTTTACCGCACCTCTGGACGAATGTCTGGACTATTTGGAATCGGACAAGGGCAAAGTGCGTGCCAAGTGCTACGACCTGGTTCTCAACGGTATTGAATTGGCATCCGGTTCCATTCGTATCACCGATCCCGAATTGCAGAAACGTATTTTCCGGCTTTTGGGCTTGACCGACGAAGAAGCTTACGAAAAGTTCGGCTATTTGACCGACGCCTTCCGCTTCGGGGCACCTCCCCACGGTGGCATGGGCTTGGGTCTGGATCGTCTGGTGATGCAGATGCTGGGTTGCGAATCCCTCCGGGACGTTGTGGCATATCCCAAAGTGCAGAACGCCTCTGAATTGATGACCGACTGTCCCGCACCGGTGGATGCGGATCAATTGAAAGTTTTGGGCATTGCCACCGTTACCGATAACGAATAATCAAATCTCGCAAGGAGTACCGATATGATCGAAGTCACCGGGCTAACCAAACGCTACGGGAAAAAAGCCGCCGTGGATAACCTGACGTTCACCGTCCGCCGAGGCGAGGTGATCGGGTTTTTGGGTCCCAACGGAGCCGGAAAGAGTACGACTATGAATATGCTCACCGGCTACCTTGCCCCCACCGTCGGCACCATCTATATCAACGGATATAATCTCATGGACGCCCCCGAAAAAGCAAAAGAATACGTGGGGTATCTGCCGGAAATTCCTCCGTTGTATCAGGATATGACCGTCAACGAATATCTGAATTTCGTCTTTGGTCTGAAAAAATGTAAATTCCCCCGCCGGGAACACCTGAACGAGGTTTGCGACGTGGTTCGTATTTCCCACGTCCGCCATCGGATGATCCGCAATCTGTCCAAAGGGTACCGTCAACGGGTGGGACTTGCCCAGGCGTTAATTAACGATCCCAAGATTTTGATCTTGGACGAACCTACCGTAGGGTTAGATCCCAAAGAAATTGTGGAAATCCGCAATCTCATTCAAAAGTTGGGGCAGACCCGGACGGTGATTTTGTCCTCCCACGTACTGTCCGAAATTCAATCGGTCTGCGAACGGGTCATCATCATTAATGAGGGGCATTTGATTGCCGACGCTCTCACCGAAGATCTTGCCCGTTCCGCTACCGCAAACAGTCGGTACGCCGTCCGTATTGCCGCACCCCAGGACCAGGTTGTCCCCGTTCTTTCCGCCATTCCCGGTATGTTGAAAGTGGAACTGCAGGGGTCCATGGAACCCGGCACGGTAGACGTTATGATCGAAGCGGAACAAGACGTGGATATCCGCCGGGCATTGTTTGAAGAATGTGCAAAACGCGGCTGGTATATTTTGGTCATTACCCCCGTGGGTGTTTCTCTGGAAGATATCTTCCTGCAGTTGGTGGATCAGTCTTCCGTCCGGGCTCAAAGAGAACCTTTGACTCTGGATCAAGGGAATTGCGATGAAATTTCGGAAGAACAGGAGGACGACGTGGAATGATTGCCGTATTCAAACGGGAATTGGTGGGATTTTTTAAAAACTCCACCGCATATCTTCTCCTTTCCATTTACGCCTTTTTGTCCGGGCTTTTGTTCTGCCTGTTTGTTATGTTGAATAACACCAGCTATCTGGGCAATTTCTTCGGGCTTTGGCTGTTTATCGTGGAAATTATCATTGTTTCCATTTTGTCTATGCGGTTTTTCTCCGAAGAAAAAAAGAACAAAACCGATCAGTTGATTTTCACATCTCCTGTCAGTCTTTCCGGCGTTGTGATGGGGAAATTTCTTGGCGGCATGACTGTTTACACCGCCTGCACCTTGATCAATCTGGTCTACGTTTTGGTGATTGATATTTTCGGAAAAGCCGACGCGGGAACGAATTTTGCTAATTTCTTCGGCACCCTTCTTTTGGGTTGCAGCATGATTGCCATTGCCTTGTTCGTTTCCAGCCTCACGGAAAATTCCATTGTAGCCGCCGGTGGTACCGCCGGGATCTTCCTTCTTTTGATGATGGTGGATTTTGTGGCGTCGTTTTTGTTTGCTCTTTTGCCTCAATGGATGCATTGGTTCCCTGAATTTTTGCAGAAAATGAACATTTTCCTCTGGTACGATAATTTTGCCGGGGGCATTGTTACCCTGCAATCCGTGGTCTTTTATTTGTCTCTCACGGCAATCTTTTTATTCTTGACGGTGCGTGTTCTGGAACGCCGCCGTTGGCGTTAAGGAGGTGGCGGAATGAAAAAGAAAGTCAAAGAAACCGGCATTCTCCTCTCCGATGATACGGCGGAATTGGCGTATCACGTAGAAGTTCGCAAAAGCTTTTGGGCAAAGGTCCGTTACGGGGCTGCCGCTACCGTCTTTACCCTGGTTTTCGTGGGGTTGATGATTGGGTTGAACATCCTCGTGGGTGTGGCTTCCGATCGGTTCGATCTGCAAGTAGATTTGACCGAAAAGCAACTGTTTACCGTCAGCACCGAAACGGAAGAATATCTTGCCGAATTGGAACATGACGTGGAAATTATCGTTTTGGGCGATGAGGCAAATTGGCGGAGTTATTCCACATCCGCTACGACCGGTGCTGAGGGCGGACTTGGTGTTTCCGTGCATAAATATATCGTGGAGACTTTGGATCGCTACGCCGAACTGTCCAAGCACGTGAAATTGTATTACGTGAACTATAACTACAACCCCGAATTTTTCCGGGATCGAAACAATCTTCCCGTAACCGACGATTTGGGGGATGATCCGGTTTTGATCCTCTATTCCCCCGACACCGGACGGTACCGTTTTATCCGGAATTCCCTGTTTTCCGACAGCCAATATCTGGCGTTGGAAAATCGGCTGAATACCGGCATTCGCTACACGACAAACCCGGATATGAAGAAGATTGCCGTTATCAGCGGACACGGGGAAAAACCCTTGATGTATTTTAAAGCGGTTATGGAAGACGATGGTTATACGGTGGATTATTTGGATCTGCCTACGGTTTCCTCCATTTCCGACGAATATCAGATGATCGTCATCTGCAATCCCTCCCGTCAGTATTCTGCCGGGGATATTACCAAGATCAACGACTTTCTTTCCAACAACGAATTGGAAGGAAAGAGCATGATGGTCTTTGCGGATCTGGATTATTGTAATACCGATACCCATCTTCGCAGTTATCTGGAAGAATGGGGGATTAAGATGCTGGACGAATGTATCTACGATCCGGAACAAAGTACCACTCTGTCCGGGAAGACCCCCATGTTTCGGGTGAATTATTCCGAAGAAGCGGCGTCCATGACCGGGGAACTTTCCTCCGGAGATTATAAACTGAAGTTCCAGCTGGGAAAGACCCGGGGCTTGAAAAAACTCTTTAAAGAAGAAAACGGCGTTGCCGTGTACACGCTCTTGCAGTCTTCTGAAACGTCTTTTTCCCGGTTTCAAGCGGCGTCCCGCAACGACTTTTCCGGGATTAAGAAGCAGGAAGGGGATACCTCCGGACCCTTTGACGTGGGTCTGTTGGCTCTCCGCAGCCGCTACGACGGACTGGATACCTTTGCCTCCTCCGTTGCGGTCTTCGGTTCCACGTCTTTGGTGGACGATTACTTTATTTCCAACGTAGACAGCGAAAACCAAGCAACCCAGGAATATATGGCACAGTTAGTTCATTTTATGGCGGCACAAAGTGAAAACGAGTTTAGCCACATTCCCACCGTAAGTCTGTTGACCAATCGGCTGAACTTCCAAAGTGACGGACAGATCACCGCCGTTTGGGTCATCACTTCCGTGGTAATTCCATTGTGCTTCCTGTGTGCCGGATTGTTGATTTGGAGAATCAGAAAACACTTATGATCAAAAGACGAATGTTGGTTATCGGGATTTGTTTGGCCGTCTGCCTTTTGGTGGCAGGTGCCATCGCCCTTTTGATGACCATTGACCCCACCCCGCCCCCGGCAGAAGAAAATCTCGATTTTGGGCTGACGGTGAACAACGAAGGCATTAAAGTCTACCGTTTTTCTCCCAGCAACGTGGATTATCTGCAGGTGGAAAATGCCCATGGTTCCTACCGGGTTCGCATGGACGGGGACAAGGTTTATATTGTGGATTTCCAGACGGTTCCCCTTTTGTCCGCGTCTTCTACGGGGCTGTTTCGCAGCGTGGAGACCTTATCACTGAATACGGTGGTGGATCCCGATTGCGAAAATCCCGCCCGGTTTGGATTGGACAACCCCCAGGCAACCGTCACCATTCAGGCGTACAGCGATGCTCAAGTTACCTTTTACATCGGTGACGCAAGCCCCACGGGAGAATATTATTACTTCTCTGTTCAGGGCGACCGAGCCGTTTACCTGGTGGACGATTTGTTGGCAGAACGGTATTTGAAATCCGTTTCCGAATATTGCGATAAAAAGATCTACAAAACCTTTGATCCCGCCGCGGACTTCCGGGGATTGACCATTCAATCTCCCACCCTGAATTATGTATTCCGCACCGCCACCGAGGAAGAAAAAGCCAACAACGGCGTTTATTTCAGCGGAATTGCCATGGATTCCCCCTACCGCTGGGGTTCAGAAAGCACGGTTATGGAAAGCGTTACCACAACCATGGTTGCCCTTTCTGCGGATGAGGTGGTACAGATGTGTGTTACCGAATCGGACCTTGCCCAATATGGACTGGATCCGCAAAACCGTACGGAAATCGTTTTGACCGTTTATGCTGACCCCAATCCTACCATGTATAACAATTCCACCAATCCGTATTACGATTCCTCTAAACCCACCGGAGAATATCAGGAATTTACCGTCACCTATTGGCTGGGGAAAACCGCCGATAAACAGGTATACGTCATGTTCGACCAAATTCCTGTGGTTTATTCCATGCCCAAGGATACCTTTTTCTGGTTGGAATGGACCCCCTATCGGTACTGCACAAAAATGCTTTATGGGGAATATCTGGCGAATTTGCAATCTTTGACTGTCGCTTACGGGCAGGAAGAATATACCTTTACCTTTACCGGGGAAGATTCCGATAATCGGGACGATCTTTTGGTAAATTGCGGTGACGTGGCGGTGAACGGTTCCGATTTCCGGGATTATTACACCAACATTTTATCCATGTATCCTACCGGACAAAGCACGATGCCGGAAAATACCGAATCTTTGTTGGACATCACGTTTGCCTCCAAAGGCGGTAAACAAGAAATGATCTCCTTTTATTCCGTCGATTCCCGCAACTGTATCGCAAAAGTGGGAGATCAGGCATTTTTGACTGTCCGTATCGACGAGGTAAACAAGATTATCAACGATACCCAAAAACTTTTAAACGGACAAAATATTCTATAATAAGAAAACCCGCCCTTTCGCAGGAATGCGAGAGGGCGGGTTGCTATTTCTGTTTCTTTATTTTTTCAACTTGTTGCCTACAACGTCGGCAAGGGTTTCCTGGAAGGATTCCAGAGAGATTGCACCCAAGTCTTCGCCGGAACGGTGACGGACGGAGATGGTGTTGTTTTCCATATCCTTATCCCCAAGAATAACCATGTAGGGGATTTTTTCCATCTGTGCAGCACGAATCTTGTATTTCAGGGTGTTCTGACTGTCGTCCACGGTGACCCGGTAACCCTTGGCGGAAAGTTCTTTCTTGATGCCGTCGGCATAGTCGTTTGCCCGGTCGGTAATGGTGAGAATCCGAACCTGTTCGGGAGCCATCCAGGTGGGCAAAGCACCGGCGTATTTTTCAATCAGGAACGCCAAGGTCCGTTCGTAGCAGCCAAGGCTGGTTCTGTGGATAATGTAAGGCAGTTTTTGCTGTCCGTCGGAATCGGTGTAATACATTCCGAATTTTTCCGCCAAAAGCATGTCAATTTGAATGGTAACGATGGTATCTTCTTTGCCGAAAACGTTCTTATATTGAATGTCCAGCTTGGGACCGTAGAAGGCGGCTTCGTCGATTCCGATCTCGTACTGTACGTCCAGATTTTTCAGAATCTTTTCCATAACCGCTTGAGCAGTTTCCCACTGTTCTGCGGTGCCTTCGTATTTTGCCGTGTTGTTGGGATCCCATTGAGAGAACCGGAAGGTGCAGTCTTCCAAAAGACCTACCGTGCCGAGAACTTCTTTTGCAAGGGAAAGACAATCGGCAAATTCCTGTTCCAACTGATCAGGACGGAGGACCAAGTGTCCTTCGGAAATGGTAAACTGACGAACCCGGATCAGACCGTGCATTTCCCCGGAATCTTCGTTCCGGAACAGGGTAGACGTTTCCCCTAACCGCATGGGAAGATCCCGATAAGAACGGGCTTTGTTCAGGTAAACCTGATATTGGAAGGGACAGGTCATGGGACGGAGTGCCAAGCATTCCTTTTCTTCGTCATGGGGATCGCCCAAAACGAACATTCCGTCCAGATAATGGTCCCAGTGACCGGAAATACGGTACAGATCCCGCTTTGCCATCAACGGAGTTTTGGTCAAAAGGTAGCCGTGTTGCTGTTCCAGATCTTCTACCCAGCGTTGCAACAGCTGAATGACCCGGGAACCCTTGGGCAGCAAAATGGGAAGCCCTTGACCGATAGAATCGACGGTGGTGAAATATTCCAATTCCCGACCCAGTTTATTGTGATCTCGTTTTTCCGCTTCTTCGGTCTGCTTGATGTATTCGTCCAGATCGGTCTGATTGGCAAACGCGACCCCGTTGATACGGGTCAGCATCTTGTTTGCTTTATCCCCTTTCCAATAGGCACCCGATTGCTGGGTCAGTTTAAAAGCTTTAACGCCTTTGGTGTAGGTCAAGTGAGGACCGACGCACATATCAATGTAATCGCCCTGCTGATAAAAGGTGATGGTGGCATCTTCGGGAAGATCACCGATGTGTTCTTCCTTATATTTTTCGCCCCGTTCCTGCATCAGTTTGACCGCTTCTTCCCGGGAAAGGGCAAAGGTTTTAATGGGCAGATTTTCTTTGGTGATTTTCTTCATTTCCGCTTCAATGCGAAGAAGATCTTCATCGGTGATTTTTACGTCCCCTAGATCCACGTCGTAATAAAATCCCCGTTCCGTGGCGGGACCGTAGGCAAAATCCGCCTGAGGCCAAAGCCGTTGGATCGCCTGTGCCATAATATGGGCGGCGGTATGGCGAATTACGTGGAGTTGTTCTTCTTCGGGACATTCGGCAACGTGTCCGTCATTGTACAGAATCTTCATAAGGTTCATCCTTTCGGTGATAATTCAAAAATAAAAGCACCCTCAAAGCATCGCTTTAAGGGTGCATGATTGCACGGTTCCACCTTAAATTTAACTCTTTCACCCATTCACGCAGGGAACACGGCATCACTTACTTGTTTTTCCGTTGGGCGATGCGGCTCGGGAGTGGTCTTCACGTTGTCCTTTCATAAAGAACTCACAGCAAACGTTCTTCTCTCTGAATGTTCGGACAGGCTACTCTCTCCGTCAATGCCTTTAACTACCATAATATAATAACACACTTTTTTTAATTTGTCAAGGGGTTATTTTTATGGATTTTACAGATATTTCCGGATGTCCACCGCCAATTTTTCTTCCAGATTGATCAGCCGCTTGGTAATATCTTTGGCGTGTTCGTCCGCCGCTTCGTATTGGTTCAGGTATTTGTTCAGGGATTTGACCCCCATGTTACATCCGTCGGTCATCAGATCGGCGATGGTTTCGTCGGATTCATCTACGGACAGTTTTACGTTGGTTTTCATCCAGGACATGCCCTTTGCGATGGGGTTTGGATTCTTCCCTTCGTCGTGAAAACGGTCCAATGCTCCTTGAATTTCGTCGTTTAGTTTGATATGCTCGTCTTTGCATTTGGTCAGGTATTCTTTCAATTCCCGGCTTTTAACAAAGTCCAGAACGTCGTCAATGGACGAAACGCCCATCTTGACTCCCGCGTCGCATTCCCGCAACAATTTTATGGTATCTTGTTCGATCATGTTTTGTCCCTTTCCGGAATTACAGAAATTCCCGAACCAACCCCACCATGGTGCGTTTTGCTTTTTTTGCAATTTTGGGCAGGGTCGTATGGTGACAGGCATTTTTACACAAAAGAACTCCGGCGGCAATATGGGCGGCGGCAAGAACCGCAACGGCAATCCCGACAGACGCGGAGCAACGTTTTTTTCGATTCAGCATCAGCATAAGATTTCTCCTTTATATGATTTGTCCTTATTATTCCCAAACCAAGCGTGGAAATTGACAGGAAATTTTTTATAATTTCCGTTTTTTTTCAAATTTACCTCTTGACAAACGCCTACAAAGTTGCTATAATATATAGGCATGAAAATTTCATATGCGGTCGTGGTGGAATCGGCAGACACGCTACTTTGAGGTGGTAGTGAGGAGACGCGTGGGGGTTCAAGTCCCCCCGGCCGCACCAATAAAAACAGAACAGACATCGATTGATCTGTTTTTTTATGAGTAAGAATGGGGGACTTGA
>JAZRUJ010000093.1:0-6748 GCA_045652445.1 Eubacteriales bacterium
AGACGGCCGATACGACCGAAACCGTTAATGGCAACTTTTACGGACATTGGAAATTCCTCCTAAAATAATTTTATTATTGATTATATTATAAACTAAAATTGTGACATTCGCAAGTACTTTTTACAAAATCTTGCCGAATGATTTGTAGAAAATAGCCATGAAAGATTGTCCTGTTTTAGATATAATGCACAAAACAGGAGGTTTTTCCCTCTTTCAAGGGCTAATTTGGGGGATTAGTCTTCTTTTTTGAACAGATCGCGAATTTCTTCAATGACGCCGGGAGCAAGATCCATGATCTTATCCACCGCCGTTACGGAAGATTGATTGACCGGCATGGTGTTGACCGTTCCCGAGGGGGAGATCACCAGGAACGAAACCGGGGTCACCGTCAGCCCGGCACCGCTTCCTCCGCCGAAGCAAAGCTTGGGATTTTGTTTTGTTGCAAAATCCGAGCCGCCGGAAACAAAGCCGATGGAAATTTTAGAAACGGGAAGGATCATCGTTCCGTCGGGGGTGGTGATGGGATCTCCAATCACCGTATTGCAGTCCACCATGGAGCGAATGTTTTTTACAGCGTTGTCGGTTACCGTTTCCACGGGGGAGACCCGACGGGTCTGTTCCGGCTTTTTAGCACCGGACACGTTGGTGTTTTTGTTTTCTTCCATTGTTTTATACCACCTTAATCATATAATTGTTCAGATAATTCCCAAATGCACCCGAAGGCTTGATACAAGCGGAATGTAAACACCGCCCGCCCCTCTGCGTGAGTTTCTTCCGAGGTGAAATCCGGGGTGATCTGTACGTCGCATTTGTGTAACCGTCCCGCCGCCGAAAAGGCACCGAGTACGGGATATAACAGAGCATTTACTGTGCCGTAATCCATAGCAATATCGTTTGCATCTCCGCCGCCCAAAGCAACGTGAAGCACCAGGGATTTGCAATGGAATTTCGCAAGAAATTCGGTCACGATAATTTTGAGTGTTTTCAAATAATCTTTTAACTGCACTGACTGTACGGCTTTGCGGACCTCTTTTTTTGCCGCCGCTCGAATGCCGGTTTTTTTCTTCGGTTGTTCCGGCATGGGGGGAATGTTTTTTTCCGATTCATCGGTTGTTTTTCTTCGGCGTTTTTTAGCAAACCCGCGGGCTTTAAAGACCTTTCTTCGGGCTTTTCGGTATTCTTGTTTTTCCGGATCGGGATAAATGTGATATTTCAAAAACAGCCATTCTAACCAGAGTTTTAACTCTCCGTTGCGGTAATCCGCCACCAAACGGAGTTTTCCGAAGATCAGGTCAATCAAGAGAAGTAATACGATTCCGCCCAATAGGGTCAGCACCCACAAAAACGGGTTCATGCTTCCTCCTGTTGCGGAATGACGTCTTCCCTTTGTTCTTCCTCCAAAACCGCTTCTGTCAACAGGATTTCCGTTCCCGCCGCCGGAAGATTTTCATCCTCCGGATTTAAAGGAGGCATATCCGCCAAAGAATCCAGCCCAAAGACCGTTAAAAATTTATCGGTCGTAACGTAAGACATGGGACGCCCGGGAAGATCCAATCGGCCGTCTTCCTGTAAAAGCCCTTTTTCTTCCAAGGCCTCTACAATTTCCGACGACGCTACTCCCCGAATCTGGGAGATGTACGGCTTTGTTACTGGTTGATTATACGCCGCGATGGATAGTACTTCCAATGCCGCGTTGGACAGTTGGGGACGTTTTTTCGCTAAATACAAGGCAACGTCTTCGCCGTATTCCGGTTTCGTGGAAAAACGGAAATCTTTATCGTGGCGAACCAACCGAACTCCGTGATGGTCCTTATCATAGGTCTTTTGCAGTGCGATCAGTTCCGTCAGGATTTCTTCTTCTTCCAGTCCCAAAAAAGACGAAAGCTGTTCGCTGCTCACCGGCTCCGTCGCGGCAAAGAGAATCCCCTCAATGAGGGCAGTAATGTTTTTCATTGGATTTCCTCTCCTTGTTTTTTGTTGCGGATCAGCCGGATTTCCGGGTCGTGCTGATCTTCTGTGTCATGCACTTCCACCCGTCCACTTCGCATCAGTTCCAGCAAGGCTAAAAAGGTGGCAACGATCTCCGACCGGGATTTCGCCCCCTTAAACAGCGATTTGAAAGACGACCGGGATCGTTTTACCAACACCCGCATCACGCTTACGATCTTCGTTCCCACCGCAATAAATTGAGTTTTCACGATGCGGTCAAAGGATTCTTTGGGGGGATGGATCCGGTCTTTGTGCCGTTTCATCAGTTTCAAATAGGTTTCCAAAAGCAGGGAAGACTCTTTCCCGTCCTCGTAATCAGGTTTTGGAAGATCCGTGGGGGCATGGTCCTTAAACCAGATCTTGTCCCCCTGATATTTGGGTCTCATTTGCAAGGCAATTCGTTTGTATTTTGCATATTCAATCAGCATCTGTTCCAACAACCACTTGGGATCTTCTTCCTCGTCTTCGGTTTTGGGAAGCAGAGAACAGGATTTAATATACACCAATCGGGATGCCATTTCCAAAAAGTCTGCGGTAATATCCAGGTTTCGATCCCGGGCGTCGTCCATCCACTTCATATACTGTTCCAACAGCAATGAAATTTCGATATTGTAAATATCAATTTTGTGCCGTTCGATCAGTGTCAAAAGGACGTCCAAAGGTCCCTCAAAACCCTCCAGCCGGTAGGTAGGTTCGTTCATCCGAAAATACCTCCCAAAATGGTATAGACCGCCGGTGTAAACAGCGTCATCAACCCTCCGGAAAGGGTTTCAATAATGTCCGTACGGTTTAGAACAAGAATCAATACGATGAAGAAAATGTGGGAATACCGTTCCAGGTTGTAATATTCGTATCTCCACTTAAAGGGCAACAGTTCTCCTACGATTTTCGATCCGTCCAGGGGCGGAAAGGGAATCAGGTTAAATACCGCAAAGGTTGCGTTGTACATTGCCATATACCAAAACAGAGTGGAAAAGATTCCCAACCAAGAAATGCCGTGCAATACCGAGTAAACCGAAAGAATGGCATAGATCAAATAGGTAATAAAACAAAATACAATGTTAGAGAAAGGACCCGCCGCGGCGGTCATGATGGTTCCCAGCCGGCGATTTTTAAAATATCGGGCGTCGATCTGTACCGGTTTTGCCCAGCCGAATCCAAAGATCAGCAAAAATAAGAAACCTTTTAAGTCCACGTGTGCCAAGGGATTTAACGTCAGCCGCCCCTGATATTTTGCTGTCTTATCCCCAAACGCCAGAGCCATCAGTCCGTGGGCACATTCATGAACGGGGAAGACCAACAACAGGGCGACCACCGAAAACAATGCACTCAGAAGAATCGAAGAAACCGAGGATTCTCCCGAAATCAGTTCCAAAATTAAATCAAGCAGCATCTAATCTTATCCTCCGATGACAAGTACAGGGAATAGCGTGATAATTCCGCTGAGGGAACAAACCTGTCCGTTGAACAAAGGCAGTTCAATGCACGCCAAAAGAAGCCCTATAACACAGTAAACAAAAAACGGCATGGTTCCGTTTTGCCGGAAGGCAATCCCCTTTTCGGAAAAAGGCTTTTTCCGTAGTAAAGTTTCGATTTCCGATCCGGGGATCGGTATCAAAGTGAAGATTAAAAGCGAAAGGTTTGCACAGGTCAGTGCTTTCGTTACCAACAAAAGAACCCAAAAAACCACGCTTCCCGTTCTGCTTTCCGCAAATTGAAAGGCGGTATAGAGCGTATAGAAGGCAGCGGTAGCGTACAAGGTAGTACGAAGCCCTCCCCAAAAGATCTTTCTTTTTATTATGGGAGAAAGTTCTGTCGACCCCAGTCGATAGGTAGGGTATAAACAACCGGTGACAAAAAAGAAGATAATCTTCCAAAGATCCCCCCCCAGTTGTTCCAAAAGAGAATCTTTCAAAGATCCGCATTGGGGCTGTTTCTTTTTTGCCTGAAACTGTCCTTGTCGATGCAAAAACAACGCAACCGCCGGGGCAAGAAGATAACACGCTGCCGTCAGCAAAAAACCGGCATCGGAAAAGCAGAAGCGTTGGGTTAAATAATCAATCAGCATGGGACAGAACTCCTCAAAACAAGTTACATTGTGTACATATATTACTATTATACACGAAAAAATCAAAAATGTAAAGAGATTTTCAAAATTTTTCCGGGGTTGACACAAAAATGTTTTAATGATATAATAATTTTAATAGAAAAGCAATCGATTTTTTAATCGGAAAGGAGTTTGTGCATGTTTTGGTTTTGGTTTGCCGTGGTCATTTTAGGACTTGGGATCCTGTTTCTTATTGCAATCACCCTTTGGGGGCGTTGGATTCGTGTGAAAGAATATGAAATCCCCCTTGCCGGATTGAGTGAAGAATTTGACGGCTTCCGTATCTCCGTTTTTTCCGATCTGCATGACCGCCGCTTCGGAAAGGACAACCGCCGTCTGGTTTCCGCCGTGTTGGAGACCTCTCCGGATCTGGTAATCACCGGGGGAGATTTGCACGAAGACCCCCATTCTCCCGAACCGATCTATGCTCTTTTCTGCGGCTTATCCCGAGCTGTTCCCGTTACCTATACGGAGGGAAATCACGATCTTCGCCGAGGACGGCATCAAGTGTCTGAAGAAACCCATCAACAACATTTGCAGCGTATTGCCCAATCCGGTGCCGTGCTTTTGAACGATACGGTATTTCCCATTCAGCGAAACGGAAATTGTCTTTTGATTTACGGCCAATCTTGGCGTGGAATGCTGCAAAACAATGCTCCCGACCTTTCTCCCGATTTTCCCTCGGTTGCAGTATGTCACGACCCCTTGCAGTTTGATCGGTTGGAAACGCTTCCTGATTTAATGATTTCCGGACACGTCCACGGGGGAATCCTTCGTTTGCCCGGCATTGGTCCGGTTTTTGCTCCCGGAAACGGGACACCTCTGTTCAAACGATTCGGACGTCGTTTTTTCTTTCCCAAGTATTCCCGGGGATTGTATAAAAAAGGAAAACACACCCTGGCAGTCACCCAAGGATTGGGCTTTTCTATTCTTCCAATTCGGTTTATTCGCCCGGAAATCCTGGTTTTGACCTTAAAATCCTCCGAAAAATTGAACAATTCGTAACAAATTTCGGTTTAGGGGTTGCCAAAAGCCAAAAGTTATGTTATAATAGTTCGGTATAAATCGTAATGCGAATTCGTAACAGAACGGAGAAATGATAAATTATGAGTATTCTTATGATGGTTTTTGCAATTGTCCTGTTGGTATGCTCTGTGGCCTTGATTGCCGTAGTTGCACTGCAGTCCAATCGCGGAAGTGAAATGACCGCTCTGACCGGTCGGAACAGCAATGCTTCCGGAAAAGGTCAGGCAGCAAAGCGTGAAGCTCTTCTCAAACGTCTTACCATTGTTTTCGGTTTGGTGTTTGTGGTTGCCGTGTTTGCGATGAATGTCATCGTTTCCACCGGTATCTGATTTTACAAGAAAATAAGAAATGACCTGATTTTAAATCAGGTCATTTTTTTATCTTTATTTCGTGTTTCGTTGACGGTAGGCTTCAAAGGCAAAAACCGCAGCCGCCGAATTGGCAGATAGAGCGTTTCGGAAATCGCTTCCGTAGGGGAGAAAAACGTTTTGATGGGAATGTTCCATAATTTTAGCGGAAATCCCCCGCATCTCGCCCCCAAAAACCAGCATGACCGGACCGGTCAGGTCGCTTTCATATAACGATATCGCATTTTTTCGTTCCGCACAAAGAATACGGATTCCCCGTTCTTTTGCTTTTGTCATGGAGGCTTCCCAATCGGAGACGGGGGCGATGTCCAAAAATTCCGATGCTCCCGCCGAGGCTTTTGTTACCACCGATGCGGCGGTACACCAATTTCGCTCCGGAACCAAAACTCCCGTCACCCCTGCCGCATACAGAGAACGCAACGCTCCTCCGAAATTATAGGGGTCCTCGATCCCCTCCAAAACCGCAAGAAAGGGGAGAGGGTGGGCGAACAGTTCCTCCGGGTTTTGATAGGTTCTGTCCGAAACTCGTGCAAGAAGTCCCCCGTGGGAGGTTCCTCCCGCAAGTGCGGAAATTTTTTCCGGCGTAATCTGGGTGATCGTTATATTTTTCTTTTTTGCAAGGTTCAAAATATAATTTCGGTTCCGGTCGGGCTTTCTTCCGTCGGTAAAAATTTCAAAAATTTCCCGCCGTCCGGATTCCAAAGCCGCTTTCACCGAAATGGAACCTTCCAATATAATGTTATCCATAAGGGGACCTCTTTCTTTGATTTCCTTTTCAGTATAGCATATTTTTTTGCAGAAATCAACCCTGTTTTTTCTGGATTTCCTTATGCTTTTTGTTTTAAAATGTGCATTTCCAACAAAACGCCATTCTGTTTTATTGTCTTTATAGTAAAAAATACACGAACCTCGAAAAACCATCAATTTTTTTTAAAAACCCGCTTGACAAATCGGGCAAAGTATGGTATTATATTTAGGCTGACAACGAGAGAACCTCGCAAATCAGATTCTGGGAGCTTAGCTCAGCTGGGAGAGCATCTGCCTTACAAGCAGAGGGTCATAGGTTCGAGCCCTGTAGTTCCCACCAAATACGGCTCAGTAGTTCAGTTGGTTAGAACGCCGCCCTGTCACGGCGGAGGTCGAGGGTTCGAGTCCCTTCTGAGTCGCCACTTATGCCGCTGTAGCTCAGTTGGTAGAGCAGAGGACTGAAAATCCTCGTGTCGTTGGTTCGATTCCGACCGGAGGCACCAAAACTCTT
>JAZRUJ010000094.1:0-14018 GCA_045652445.1 Eubacteriales bacterium
CACGCTTAATGGAAATGATGGTGCGGTCGGGGTTGGTGATTGCCTGGCGTTTAGCCACTTGACCTACCATACGTTCTCCGGATTTGGAGAATGCAACAACAGAGGGAGTCGTTCTTGCCCCTTCTGCATTGGCGATAACCACCGGTTCTCCGCCTTCCATAATGGCGACGCAAGAGTTGGTGGTCCCAAGATCTATTCCGATAATTTTACCCATGTTTTATTTGCCTCCTAAATGTTGTGTTTCTATATAAGATTTTGTTAACAAGGTTAATTTGCCACTTTTACCAGGGCATGGCGGACGACTTTATCGCCCAGCTTGTATCCTTTTTGGAAAACTTCAGCAATAACGTTTTCTCCCAAGGATTCATCGTCTACGTGCATGACCGCATTGTGGATTTGAGGATCAAAAGCCTCACCGGGATTCCCGACGGGGAAGACGTTGAGGTTTTCAAAGGCTTTCAATGCCTGGGTCAGTACCATTTCCACGCCGGATTTCATGGGGCTATCTTCGGCGGCGGCAATAGCTCGTTCCAGATTGTCGATGATGGGGAGTAGTTCAGCTACAGCATCGGCGGTAGCGTTGGCATAAACGGCGTTTTTTTCTGCTGCGGAACGTTTTTTGAAATTGTCAAAGTCTGCGGCCAAGCGGACGAATCGATCGTGCCATTCATCCGTTACAGGTTCTGTTGTTGCCGATTCTTCGCAAACTTCCTGTGAAACTTTAGTTTCAACTATTTCTTCTTCCGGTTCGTTTTCTTGAACCTTTTTCTTCTTATCGTTCATGTCAGAATCCTTTCGTTAATATTCTTGCTCAATGAACATCTTCAGATGATTTAAAATATGATTGCATCCGGCGATGGTTCGAGCGTAATCCATCCGGGTGGGGCCCATAAGCCCCAACATGACGGGGAATTTTTGATTATAAGATAAGGTAATCAAACTTGCATGAGGGCTGTTGAACAGTCCGTTTTCTGCTCCGATACGAATTTCAATCTCATCGGTAGGACGGTTTGCCAGCAAGGCTTCGAGAATCTGTTCCCGGGTGGAAAGCATTCCGATAAACCCGCGGGCGGTTTCAATATCCGAAAATTCCGGATAGGTCAAAAGATTTTCTGTACCGCCGATGTGCAGGGCATAGTCTTGTACTCCGGACAAAATTTTATGAACAGTTTCCATGATTCCCACGTGGCGGGGACAATGGGTTTTGATTTCGTGTTCCAAAAGCATCATTCGTACCGATCCGATCCGATCGATGGGGAACCCGGAGAACACGTTGTTGAAAATTTTTGTTAAAATCAAAGCGTCTTCCGCCGTAACATCTTCCGTTGCTCGGTAAAAATAATTCTTCACCGAACCGCCGGAGGCAATGACCATCACGGCAAGGATTCGTTTTCCTGCAGGAAGTACCTCAAATTGATAGACACCGTCCGGACAATGGGGAGAAACGCCGAAAACCGTACAACCGGAAAATTTTGCCAAATTCCGGGTTGCCGATTCCAGCAATTCTTCCAATCCCGCACTGGTCTCAAAGGGATCGTTTAATGCGGCTTGTTCCCTCGGTGTAAGCCGATAAGGGGTTAGGGTACCAACATAAAAACGGTATCCCAAATTAGAGGGGATTCGACCCGAAGAAGTGTGGGTTTTTTTTAAATATCCCAGCCGTTCCAATTCTGACATTTCGTTTCGAACGGTGGCAGGGGAGACTCCCAAATTTTCTCGGATCAACAGGGTCTTGGAACCTACCGGTTCCCCGGTTTCGATGTATGCAGATACAATGGCGGACAAAATCAGTTTTTTTCGCGGATCAAGTTCCATATAACCCTCTCCTTCCCTTGGCTTTCGTTCTTCGGTATTAGCACTCTGCAAAGATGAGTGCTAACCTATGAATACTCTACCACTTTTTCCAACATTTGTCAAGAGATAGTTCGGGTTTTCCTCTAAAATGTCACAATCTTGTTACTATTGTAACATGGCGGAACGAAGCATTTCCGACGCTGCAATAAACAAGGCTCGATTTTCCGGCAAAATAAACCAGGAGGGGTCTTCAAATAGGCTGTCTGCAACCTTGGAAACTTGTTCAAGAATTTTCATATCTCGGGTCAGATCTGCAATTTTAAAGGGGGGAAGGCCGTGTTGACGGTTTCCCAAAAAGTCTCCCGGTCCCCGCAGTTCCAAGTCTTTTCGGCTGATTTCAAAACCGTCGTTCGTAGCACAGAATGCGTCCAGTCTTTGGGTTGCATCGTCGCTTTTGTCGTCAGAGACGACAAAGCAGTAAGATGCTTTGTTTCCTCTGCCCACACGCCCCCGTAGTTGATGAAGCTGGGATAATCCGAACCGTTCAGCGTTTTCAATAATCATGGTGGTCGCGTTGGGAACGTTAACACCAACTTCAATGACGGTGGTAGAAACTAAAACTGAAATTTTGTTTTTCACAAAATCGGATAGAATTTGTTCTTTTTCTTCGCTTTTCATTCGTCCGTGCAGGCAAGCTACTGAAATATCCCGCAAATAGGTTTTCCGCAATTCTTCGCAAAAATCCACAGCACTTTTCATTTCATCGCTTCCTTCTACGGTAGGGCAGACAATATAAGCCTGTTCTCCCGCCAAGGCTTTTTCTCTTAAATATTCGTACATTCTTTCCGATAGGTCAGATCCCACTTTCCGGGTGATTACCGGAATTCTGCCGGGAGGAAGTTCGTCCAAAATCGAAATATCCAGATCTCCATACAATACCAATGCCAGCGACCGGGGAATGGGGGTGGCGGATAAGAAAATCATATGGGGATTTTGACCTTTTTCTTGCATGGCTGCCCGCTGTTGGACTCCAAATCGGTGTTGTTCGTCTGCAATTGCAACGGCAAGATTCTTAAAGTGAACACTTTTTTGAATCAAAGCATGGGTTCCGATCACAAGATCGGTTTCTCCCGCCTGTAAACGAAGCAACAAGTCTCTTTTTTCGGTGGCACGCATAGAACCTGTCAAAAGTTCTACCTTCACCCCGCAGGGGGACAACAATGCAGAGAGGGATTCGTAATGTTGAATCGCTAAGATTTCCGTGGGAACCATCAATGCGGTTTGCATGCCGTTTCTTGCGGCAAGGTATGCTACCGCGGCGGCAATCACGGTCTTCCCGCTTCCTACGTCGCCCTGAATTAAGCGGGACATGGGATAAGGACGCCGGATTCCGTCAAAGCATTCTTTGATGACCCGTTTTTGAGCCCCGGTAAAAGCATAGGGAATACGGTTGAGAAAGGGGGTTAGATCTTTGGGTTCCAGTTTAGGTGCATCTAATTTCCGTACTCTTAATTTTAGAATACGAACTCCCACTGTAAACAAAAACAATTCTTCAAAAATAAAGCGGTTTTTTGCCCGTTCCGCTTCTTCCATCGTTTTCGGAAAATGAATAGAACGGAACGCCGCGTGAATTTCCGGAAGATTGCATTTTTCCCGCAAAGAGGGGAGGAGCATCTCTTTTAATTGGGCATCACAAGCCTGCAACGCGGTTTCAATGTTTCGGGCAAGGGACGCTTGGGTAACCCCCTCGGTGAGGGGGTAGATAGGTTCAATTTCGGGAATGGCATCCATGCGAATTTGCGGGGATTCCATCTGCCGGACAATTCCTGCTACTTTAACAGTACCATGCAGCAGCACCGTCATGCCGGGATGCAGGTGTTCCGCTGTATATTTCTGATTATATAAGGTGACGTAAATGGAATTTCCTCGGGCGTCGGAAACGGAAAAGAGGAAGCGAGTTACACGCTTCCCCACCCGCTTGGATATATCCGAACTTACTTTTCCTACCACGGTGGCGGTCTGCCCGTCGACCAATTTGTCGATGGGATTGATTTCGGACATATTCAAGTACCCTCGCGGAAAATATCGAATCAAATCCGCACAGGTGATGATATTCAGTTTTTTCAGCAGTTCAGCCCGCTTGGAGCCGATTCCCCGTAATATGGTTACAGGACTGTTTAAAACGTCAATCATATTGATTCCTGAATTTTATGATAATTTTATTTTTCTGCTCTCTTCCAACGGATTCCTGCAGGGGTATCTTCCAAAATAATCCCCATAGCAGTCAGTTGATCTCGAATCGCGTCGGCTTTTGCCCAATCTTTTGCTTTCCGGGCAGCAGTACGTTCTTCAATCAGAGCATCGATAATGGAGTCGTCTTCGCCGGATTCTTCTTCCTTGGACAGAAGTCCCAAAACGTCAATCAATTCTTCCACCTTTTCGATCAGGCTTTCGTAAACGGCTTTGGAATATCCCTCTTTTGCAGTGACGTTGATTTGTTTGATCAAATCAAAGATTGCGGTCAGCCCATTTGCTGTATTCAGGTCATCGTCCATTGCTGCTTCAAAGCGGTCTCTGTAAATTTTGAAAGAGTCAATATATTCTTTTTCTTCTGCCGTAGGATTGGTTTGAGAAGCATTTTTTGCCAAAAATTTCAGGTTGGTAAGGCAGTTGTTGATTCGTTCCAAAGAAGCTTTTGCCTGCTCAATAATGCCCGGTTCGTAGTTGATAGGCATACGGTAGTGAGCCGAAACGGCAAAATACCGCAAGGGGAGATATCCGTATACTTTGGAAAGATCCCGGACGGTAAAGAAGTTGTTCTTGGATTTGCTCATTTTTTCATTATTGACGTTTACAAATCCAATGTGGAACCAGGAATTTGCAAAGGTACATCCATTGGCACACTGGGATTGAGCAATTTCATTTTCATGGTGGGGGAACTTCAGATCGTGTCCGCCACAATGAATATCCACGGTGTCTCCCAGATACCGCTTAGCCATGGCGCTGCATTCGATATGCCAGCCGGGACACCCCTCACCCCAGGGAGAAGTCCAATGGGGTTCTCCGGGTTTGGAGGCTTTCCAAAGAGCAAAGTCCAGGGGATCTTCTTTGATCTCACTAACGTCGATCCGTGCTCCGGAAGCGAGATCTTCAATAGACTGCTTCAACAGGCTGTTGCCATATTCGGGAAAACTGCGAACGCGGAAATACACGTCCCCGTTGCTTTCGTAGGCATGCCCTTTTTCAATCAGAGAAGAAACCAATTCGATAATGCCGTCGATATTTTCGGTGGCTCTGGGGTGAACGGTTGCACGTTTAATATTTAGCCCGTCCGCATCGGTAAAATATTCATTGATATATTTTTCTGCAACTTCGGCTACCGTAATGCCTTCTTCATTGGCACGTTTGATCATTTTATCGTCTACGTCGGTGAAATTTTGGACGTATTTTACGTCGTAACCTTTAAATTCCAGATACCGACGCAGAGTGTCAAACATCATGAAAGAACGGCCGTTTCCTACGTGAAAATAGTTGTACACCGTAGGTCCGCAGGCATAAATGCGAACGGTGTTGCCGTTGGGTTTAAATTCTTCCACTTTATTGGTGAGAGAGTTATAAAGTTTCAGCATATTATTCTTTCTCCTGTGTTTTTGCTTCGTTATTTTTTATGTCAGCACAATCTTTAGCAATGCGATCCAACTGAATCCGCAGTTTGCAAATTTCTTGAGAAATGGGATCGGGAATGTGAACGTTATCAAAGTTATCCATGCGAACGCCGTCCCGTTTGACAATTCGGGCGGGAGAACCAACGGCGGTGCAGTTGGGAGGAATATCTTCCAGAACAACGGATCCTGCGGCGATTTTACTGTTATCACCAACGGTAAAAGAGCCGAGAAGCTGGGAATGAGCCCCAATAAAGACGTTATTTCCGATGGTCGGGTGGCGTTTTCCCGATTCTTTCCCGGTACCGCCTAGGGTTACTCCGTGATAGATAGTGCAATTATCTCCGATTTCAGCGGTTTCTCCAATTACCACACCCATGCCGTGGTCAATCAAAAGACCCCGTCCGATCGTTGCCGCGGGATGAATTTCAATCCCCGTCCGGCGGCGGGCGTATTGGGAAATCATTCGGGCAAACAGTTTGTGATTGCGGCGATAGAAAAAGTTTGCAATTCGATGATATATCAGAGCATGAAGCCCGGGGTAGCAGAAGAAAACTTCTGCATCGGAGCGAGCCGCGGGGTCCCGTTCCCGGATCGCCCGGATATCGTAGCGAAGGTTCTTAAACATAATGTGGCATCAGCCTTTCAGATACGGCGCACAGGCCTTAATGTAAGGAATGGCGGAAATCCATGCGTAAATAGCATTGATTGCGAAAAGGATTTCCGGAATCAACAGAAAATACCAGGGGGCATTACAACTTTCAACGGAATTTAAGAATAGAAAAAGATATGTAGCCCCAATGGAAAATCCTTGCAAAGTCGTTTTAATTTTTCCCCACCAGTTTGCGGCAACCACGTTTCCGTGGGAAGCGGCAGAGAGGCGAAGCCCGGAAATCATCAGTTCTCGCAAAAGGATTGCAATAACGGAGAAGAGCATAATGTGACCAAACGTACCCATTCCCGCAAAAGCAACGCAAACGCTTAACACCAACATTTTGTCCGCAATAGGGTCTAAAAATTTCCCCAAATCGGAAATGAAGTTATATTTCCGTGCAATTTTTCCATCGACAAAATCGGAAATCATAGCTACAGAAAACAGGATCCCTGAAATTAGAACAGAGGTGGAGTAAGAAATCCACGAGGTCAAATTGCTTTCCACAAGGAAAAACAATACGAAAGGAATCAATGCAATCCGAAACCAACAAATGGCGTTTGGAATGTCTTTCTTTTGCAGCATCATAATCACTCCTGACGGAACACGGCTGTTCCGTAAAAATCATATTCATTATACTTTTCCAAAAGAACCGGAAGAAAGGTTCCTGTTTCGATGGGAATTTGAGACGTAAATAAAATTTGACCGTCCACTTCGGGGGCTTGGAAATAGGCACGTCCCACGTAGGTTCCGTCCTCGTTTTTTCCTTCGCAGAGAACTTCCAGGGTTTTTCCAAGGAGAGGTTTGTTAGTTCCCGGCAAAAGACGATGCTGAATTTCCATAATAAGGTCAGCACGACGTTGTTTTATTTCGTCGTCCACCTGTCCCCGCATTCTTCCCGCCGGAGTTCCTTCTTCTCTCGAATAGGGGAAAACTCCCAGGTTTGCAAAGCGAATGGTTTTTACGAAGTCGCAGAGAATTTCAAAATCTTCTTCGCTCTCCGTGGGAAAACCAGTAATAAAAGTGGTTCGAATGCTACAATCGGGTAAAATGTCCCGAATGTGCGAAATCAGTTCGGTCAAAGACTCGTGATTTCCTGTGCGGTTCATTTTTTTCAGGATTCTCCCCGATGCGTGCTGCAGGGGGACGTCAATGTAAGGAACGCACTTCTTTACTTCCGCCATAGTGTGCAGTAATTCATCGGTAATTTCTTCCGGACGGCAATACAAAATGCGAACCCAATGTACCGAATCAATGGCAGCAATATCCCGAATCAGCCGGCACAAATCCGGATGCTTGGTGGTATCCTGTGCAATCAGGTTGATTTCAACAGCTCCGCCTTTTGCAAGTTTTTCCGCTTCCGCCATAATGGATTCATAAGAACGGGGGATAAACTCTCCTCGTACCGACGGAATCACGCAATAAGAACAATGGTTGGAGCAACCTTCTGCAATCCGCAAATAGACCGATTTGTTACCTGTGGTAAGCATTCGGTCATATTCCGGGGGACAGCAGGTGAGAGGTTTGTATTCCTCAAACACTTCGTTGCAACGGATGGCGTCAACAACTTTGTCAAAACTTCTGGAGCCAAGACACGCGTCTACTTCCGGTAATAATTTCAAAACTTCTTTTTGATACCGTTCTGCAAGACAGCCGGTAACGACGAGACGTTTTAATTTTCCGTTGGTTTTATACGAGGCTGCATCTAAAATCGCTTCAATGGACTCGGATTTAGCCGCGTCGATAAAGGTACAGGTGTGAACGATGACTGCGTCGCACTCCGAAAGGTCTGACGTAATTTCAAATCCTTCGTCTTTTAACTGCTGCAACATCATTTCCGCGTCAATGCGGTTTTTTGCACACCCCAAAGCAATCATTCCGACGTTCAAGGGGTTTCGTCCTTTCTCTCTGCCTTATATCGTGCAAAAGCCGAGGAGATGGCAGAAGATGAATATCCAAGCCGCAGTAATTTAGCAAAAACTTTGTTTCGTAAATTTGGATCCGATAGGTCGTCTCCTTTTGCGGCTTTTTTTAGAATCAAATTAAGTTTTTCTTCCTCTTTCTCAAAATCTTCAAAAACTTCGTCGCAAACTTCCCGGATGGTGTCTTTGTCAATTCCATGGGTGTATAACATTTGTTCCACCCGGCGGCGTCCGTAGGAGTTTGCTCCCAATTCTGCCAGCCGTTTTGCGTAGCGGTAATCGTCCTGATAGCCGTGATCCGCCATATATTGTACCGCTCCGTTGGCGGCGTCTTCCGGAACACCTTTATCGCAAAGCTTTCGAATTAACTCCTGTCGGGAATAATCTTTGCGGCTCAAAATGTCAACCGATTTGCGAATTCCGTCCAAAAGATGTGCCTTTGCTCGAATTAGTTCAAAATCGTCGTCGTCAAATTGAGCGTGAAGAAGAATATCGTTTCCGTTTAGAAATTTCTCGTTGGCAAGAAATTCCAGCCCCGCTTCGGAATATACTTCAAAGAGCTTGGTTCGTTTGCGGGGACGGATTTCTGTGATCAAAATCATAATCAGCCTTCAAAATCGTCGGCAGAGATGTTGATGTTTGCAGATTTTTCCGTGGCGGTTTTCGGTTGACGGGAAGATTTGGTAACTTCTTCTACCGCAGCTTCGTTGCCATGAAGTTTGTTAAACAGATCTTTTTCCAACCGGGCAGCCAAAGCGGGATCGGTTTCGATCATCTTCTTAATGTTTTCCCGACCGTTTCCGAGACGTTCTTCACCGTAGGAGAACCAACCACCGGATTTTTGGAGGATTCCTAATTTAACGGCACAGTCCAGCATTTCTCCGGAGCGGGAAATACCTTTTCCGTAAATCAGGTCAAATTCCGTTTCCCGGAAGGGGGGAGATACTTTGTTTTTTACAATTTTAACTCTGGTGCGGGAACCGTAAGCTTCCGTACCGTTTTTCAAAGTTTCAATGCGGCGGACGTCCAAGCGGACGGAGGCATAGAATTTCAGAGCGTTCCCCCCGGTGGTAACTTCCGTAGGACCGTACATTACACCGATTTTGGAACGAAGCTGGTTAATAAAAATACAAATACACTTGGTTTTGGAAATAATTCCGGCAAGCTTCCGAAGAGCCTGGGACATCATGCGGGCGTGAAGACCTACGTGAGAATCTCCCATATCTCCTTCAATTTCTGCCTTGGGAACCAGGGCAGCTACGGAGTCTACGACGATAATGTCGACGGCACCGGAACGAACAAGAGTTTCTGTGATTTCCAACGCCTGTTCACCGTTATCAGGTTGAGAAACCAGAAGAGAATCAACGTCAACCCCCAATTCTGCAGCATAAACGGGGTCGAGGGCGTGTTCCGCATCAATAAAAGCTGCGGTGCCACCTTTCTTTTGGCATTCTGCAATGGTGTGCAATGCAACGGTGGTTTTCCCGGAACTTTCCGGTCCGTAAATTTCAGTAATACGACCTTTGGGAATTCCTCCGACACCGAGGGCAAGGTCCAATCCAAAAGATCCGGTAGAGACACTTTCCACACTCAAGGTGGAATTTTGTCCCAAGGTCATGACCGATCCTTTTCCGAATGTTTTTTCAATTTGACTTAATGCGGTTTCAAGGGCTTTTTTTCTGTTTTCTTGTGCATCTGCCATAATGTTCGAATCCTCCGTTTTTTGTTTCTATCTTGCAATTAAATTTAACAATTATTAATACGACTTATTATACTATAAATGTCGCGAAAAAGCAATAGATTTTACTTTTTTTTTCGCTTTGCGTTTCATATTTTTAGCAATTTGTTCGAAAAACTTATTTTCCTTTTTTTTGTTTGGGGAAAAATCGGAACATTTTGTATATTTTTTCATAAACACTTGATTTTTGTCATAAAAAGTTATATAATGATTGCATTATTAGTTATGGAGGCAAACGCAATGAGCTTCAAGAGCAAATATCTCAACGACGTTTACGCAAACGTTGAAAAACGCAACCCCGGCGAACCTGAATTTTTGCAGGCAGTCTACGAGGTTTTGGAATCCCTCGAACCTGTAATTGAACAAAATCCCAAGTTCGAACAATCCGGCGTAATTGAACGTATGGTAGAACCTGAACGTCAGATCTCTTTCCGTGTGTCCTGGACGGACGATAACGGCAAGGTTCAGGTAAATCGTGGCTACAGAATTCAATTCAACTCTGCCATCGGTCCTTACAAGGGCGGAATTCGTTTCCATCCTTCTGTAAACTATTCCATTATGAAATTCCTCGGTTTTGAACAAACCTTCAAGAACAGCCTGACCGGTCTTCCTATGGGCGGCGGTAAGGGTGGCTCTGACTTTGATCCCCGTGGTAAGAGCGATGGGGAAATTATGCGTTTCTGTCAGGCATTTATGACGGAACTTTCCAGACACATCGGTGCGGATACTGACGTTCCCGCAGGGGATATCGGTGTAGGTGCCCGTGAAGTTGGCTATATGTTTGGTCAATACAAGAGACTTCGCAACGAATTCACCGGCGTTTTGACCGGCAAGGGTCGTTCTTTCGGCGGCTCCTTGATCCGTCCTGAAGCTACCGGTTTCGGTGCAGTTTATTATGTTGTAGAAATGTTGAAGACCTTCGGTGAAGAAGTAAAGGGTAAGACTTTTGCAATTTCCGGGTTCGGTAACGTTGCTTGGGGTACTGCAAAGAAAGTTGCAGAACTGGGCGGTAAAGTTGTTACCATTTCCGGTCCTGACGGCTACGTTTATGATGCTGACGGTATTGTTACCGAAGAAAAGATCAATTTCCTTTTGGAAATGAGATCCTCCGGTCGGGATAAAGTTCAGGATTATGCGGATAAATTTGGTGTTCCTTTCTTCGCCGGCAAAAAGCCCTGGGAACAAAAGGTTGATATTTGTATGCCCTGTGCTACCCAGAACGAAGTTCGCATCGAAGATGCCAAGAATATTGTTGCCAACGGTGTAAAATACTATGTAGAAGTTGCCAACATGCCCACCACCGCAGAAGCTGTTGCTTATTTCAAAGAAAACGGTGTTGTTGTTGCTCCTTCCAAGGCTGTTAATGCCGGCGGTGTTGCCGTTTCCGGTTTGGAAATGAGCCAAAACTCCATGCGTTACAGCTGGACTGCTGAAGAAGTCGATGCAAAACTGTACCAGATTATGGCTGACATTTATAAGAATTCTTACGATGCTGCCAAGAAGTACGGTATGGAAGGCGATCTGATTGCCGGTGCTAATATTGCCGGTTTTGAAAAGGTTGCCGATGCAATGATCGCACAAGGTGTTATCTGATTTTTAATTACATAACCGAAAAATCCCGTCATCTTTTCGATGACGGGATTTTTTTATCGCTCGTTTAAAGGAGCGTATGGTGTTTCGTTTTTTACGCCAATATAAGCAGGGCGTAGAATTTTTTCTTCATTTTGAATTTCTTCAATGCGGTGAGCAGACCAGCCGGCAATCCGGGAGACTGCAAAGATCGGGGTGTAAAGTTCAAAGGGAAGTTCCAACATTTTATAAATTAATCCGGAGAAAAAGTCAACGTTTGGACTGACCCCTTTATAAATTTTACGCTTTTCTCCAATGATTTCCGGAGCCAGTTCTGCTACGGTTTCATACAGTGCAAATTCTTTTTGATATCCTTTTTCATCTGAAAGTTCTTTTGCACACATTTTCAAAATATCGGCTCTCGGGTCGGATTTGGAATAAACCGCATGCCCCATTCCGTAAATCAATCCCTTGTTGTCAAAGGCTTGTTTGTCTAGAAGACGAATGAGGTAATCTCTGATTTCTTCCTTATTTTCAATGTTTACCGTTGCTTTCATGTCTTCAAACATTTGCACCACTTTCACGTTTGCACCTCCGTGCCGAGGACCTTTCAGAGATCCCAGAGCGGCTGCGATTGCCGAATAGGTATCCGTGCCGGAAGAGGTTACTACGTGGGTGGTAAAGGTAGAGTTGTTTCCACCTCCATGTTCTGCATGAAGCACCAAGGCGAGATCTAAAATCTTAGCTTCCAGAGGGGTGTATTTCCCGTCTTCTCGCAACATGGCAAGAAAGTTTTCGGCTGTAGAAAGGGCGGGATTCGGGTTGTGGATAAACAGACTTTTCCCTTGATGATAGTGGCGATAGGACAGATAAGCATAAACTGCCAACATGGGGAAAGTTGCAATCATCTGCATGCTTTGCCGCAAGACGTTTTCCACGGAAATATTGTCCGGGTCGTCGTCATAGGCGTACAGAGCAAGTACGCAGCGGGAGAGAATGTTCATCATGTCTTTCCCCGGTGCTTTTAAGATCATATCCCGCACAAAGGAAGGCGGCAAACTGCGATAATCTGCTAATTCCTTTGTGAACCGAGAAAGAGAAGCGCGGTTTGGAAGTTCCGAAAACAGCAGAAGGTACACCGTTTCTTCAAATCCAAAGCGTCCGTCTTTTTGAAACCCGGCCACCAAATCTTTAATATTGATCCCCCGATAATACAATTTGCCGTGACAGGGAATCAGTGTTCCGTCCGGGGCTTTTTCTTTGGAAAGGACAGTGGAAATTTCCGTAAGCCCCGTAACCACTCCGTTCCCATTCATGTCACGAAGCCCGCGGTTTACGTTGTGGTGACGGTACATTTCTGGTGTAATATTGTGATTTTGATTCGACAAATTTGCCATTTGATGAATGTATTCCGTAATTTCAGAGTAAGAATCTTTCATGTTGTAGGCTCCTTTCTTGTTGCATGTTAAAAGAAAAAGGGCAATGCCTTTGCACTGCCCCGGATTTTCAAGAAAATTAAAGGATTTTTCCGTCTTTCATAAAAAGGTATCCCAAACCTGTTTGCGGTGTATTTCCGTCCTTAAGCATTTTTAAGTATGCTCGTTGTAAAGAAGTCTCTGAGGGATAGTCTTTTTCGGATTCTTCGTATGGTCTTCCAAAAATTCTCCACCAGTTTCCGAATTGGGGCGTGGTTGAGACTTCTGCTAGGTGAAAAAATTCTGCAAATTTGCGAATGTTGGATTCCGGGGGGAGGTATTCGCTGTGATTTGGGGCTAAAAGCCAGGAATCGCAAGAGAATTTTGCAATCCCGTCCGGGAAGCGATCGGCATAAAATTCCGCAGCGGCACGGAATGACTTCATGCAATCGTCCGGGTTCAGTTTTCCTGATGAGGGGACGTGTACTGAGATTACCCAATCTCCGTACCCCAATTTGACTCCGTTTTTTTCAAAGCATCCGGGAGATGGGTTATCGTCAAACTCCAATCTACCCAAAGCAAAACGGGAAAGCTCAAAAAATCTGCCGAACCAACGGGGAACAAAGATTCCCCACGTGCCGTAAATCTTGTAGCATTCCAGCATTTTCCATTTTAAATCCATCATACTGTCATGATATACTTTTACCGGAATTTCTGCCTGATCGTACAATTCCCGGCAATGCTTTGCCATACAGATATAAAGAAGCAGATCCAGAGCAAACGGATTGACACCGGTCTTTTCCGCAATCATTTTATTGGCATTTAATGCCTTTGGATGACTGAAGGAGGGATCATCGTCGTTGTATAGGTCAATATATGCTTTGAAAAGAGGATAATATTCCGTCGTTTTTAATGCAGAATAATCGTTTAAAAGAGACGTGGTCGCCTCGTTTGAATAGCCGTATTCGGTGCAAAAAGATTTTATTTCTGCTTTCATAAAGATTCCTTATCATTTCCTTGAATCAGGTCTCCGCAATCCTTGGGCGGAATGGCAAGGGAGATGATTCTTGCCCGAATGGGAAGGGTTTTGTTGATTTTTCGAAGAATAAAATAATACGCGGCAACCAGAGGAATGGAAAGCAATACAAGCCAGGGAAAGAGTGTATAAAAGTAATATCCTAAAAACAAGATTCCAATGGGTGTCAAAAACAGATATGCAAGAATGAGAGGGGCGGTTTTGTCTTGATTGGTTTCTACGGTTACATA
>JAZRUJ010000095.1:0-7876 GCA_045652445.1 Eubacteriales bacterium
ACGGGTTCAACTCCCGTCGCCTCCACCAAAATAAAAAATCCCGAAACCACAACGGTTTCGGGATTTTTTGTCTTATAATATTCCAGATCTTCAATCTCTCCGATGTTGGCACGGTATTCGTCCAACAGATCCGCCTGACGAACCCCTTCGGGTGTGGACGCATCAATGGAGGCCTCCAGAAGATTGGCAAGAATTTCACGGGTGGATGTCAGTTTGCGTTGGTATTTTTCTCCTCCGTTGGAAAGGTCTTCGCCAATTCCTGACAAAGTTTCAACGCTTCTTCCTCGGTCTCGCTCTGTTCGATTAGAGGAATCATTTGTTCTGCGAGATCTTCTAACGAGTTCGGATCGATATTCTCGAAAAGAAGCATAATTTTCGCGCCAGTATGTGTAAACATATGCTTCTTTGAAAAAAGTTTGCACAATTCCACACGCATCTGGAACCTGTTCTCTTTCATATTCTATCACACTTTCTGCAATATCTATCGCATATTCTTTTGGATCAACATTGAGACGTACGATCCTTGTAATTTCCGGGTATCGGATCGTTCCTCTGAAGTACATAATAACGTCCGGGCAAGACGTTGAGTATATTACAGCCTCTCCTGCTTTGGTAACAGCGTACTGATGCCGATTGTGCTTAAAATCGGCAAACCGAGAGAGAAGAACTTCCCGTTCTTTTGCGGTAATAACTTCGTTGTAACTCGCCCACCCAAAGTTATTATACTGCTTTTCCGTGTATTTGTCAAGAGCCTTTTTCGCCTGCTCCCGAACCTCGGTGGTACCCAGTTTCCCATCGGCTTCCCGGAACTGTTCTTCGAAAACCTCAGCGCTCTCCTTCGTGATGCCGGAGCGTTTCAACTCCTCTTCCACTTCCCGCTCGGCAAATTTAAGACGGGTCTCCAGAAATCTGATACGATTTTCGTAGTTCACAGTATCAAGGTTCAAGGCATACAAAAACGAAGCCACCGATTTTTGAAGTTCACTTTTTACGTGAAGCTTCTTCGTTGGCTTCGTTAACATTGTATTCAGTGTTTCTGCTTTTTTCCGAGCACGTCGCTTCAGTTCCGTTACCCGTGCCCGTTCCATCTTGCCCCGTTCAATCTCGTCACGGTTCTGTCGCCAAGCGGTCAGTTTTTCCCGCTGAACGAAATTGTTCACCGAAGGCTCCTTCGTGATGCGCTGCAGTTCTCTCCGCAACTGATTTCCCAGAATCTGTTCTCGGTTTCGTTCCGTCAACAGTGCGTCCATCTTGGAGGAATCGTAGGGTTTTCCATCTTCGCGGGCCTTTCGCATCCGAAGGATATCCTCGGAGAGGCTTCGGACTTTGTCCTCGTGCTTCTTCAGTTCCTTTTCTTTGGCTTGATAATCTTCCAGATGCTTTGCCAGCTGATCTCCGCCACGGTTGGAGAGATCTACCGTATTGAGATCTACGTTGGCAAGAATTTCACGGGTGGATGTCAGTTTGTGCTGCTCTTTTGCTTGTCCTCTACGATCACTTGACAGCAAATATCCATCGTTTCCTGAGGGGTCAGTTTGAAGTCCTTCTCTTCCAATCGACGAACCATTTCCACCATCATTTCCTCTGTCCGAAGAAAACTGCATATCCCAAAGATGTCGTCCTTGGTCAGCTTTAATGCCTTCAGTATTCCCATAAACCTCGTCAACTGCTTCTGCGTATGCTCGTTCATAATTTTCCACCTCCACGTGCGCCCCACGAAAAAGCTCAATATAATCGGATTCTGTTGCTTCAACAAGAACCGAACTTTCCATATTTACCACAAACACTTTGCGAGACCCGGGGCTCACACTGCGTGACCACGCGAGAGCTCGCCCCGTATATTGATTATACCACGATTTCTTTCTTTTTGCAAGAGGGTAATTTTGCTTTTTTTGATTTCTTTCTTTGCTGCTGACACCCTCCAGAACCCCATCGGCGTCCCGATAGTTTTGGGCAGCGTCGGTGAGAGCGTCCTCAAATAAGGCGTGGAATTCGGAGAGTTTGTCCTCCATCTTCTGCAGGAGCTGGGCTTCTTCCCGTCCCTTGTATTGGGTGTAGGCCTGCCGAATCTTCTTCAGAGTGTTGGCAAGGAAGGATTTGATCTTCTGAACCAATCCCTTTTCGGTCTTGTTCAGTTCTGCCAATTTCTCGGAGGCGTTACTGTCCAGAAGCATCCGCTCGCAGGCATCAGCCACCAATTCGCTCATCGCGTAATCATAATCGGAGGTCTTCAGCTCTGCCATCTTCCGCCGAACCAAGGTATCCGTTTTCACACCGTGTTCTGCGTAATTCTTCAAAAGGAAATTCGCAAACGTCTGGTATTTTGCGGGAGACCAATCTTCGATGAAGTGAGTAAGCTCATGGGAAAGAGTAAAAAGAAGCGATTTTTCGCCGTTTTCCATCTTCGCAATATCCAGATGAATACTGCCGTCGGACGGATCGTACCAGCCGTTGGTTCTTGCTTCTCGGGAATCTGCGGGAACGTGTCTGGAATCATAGAAATAGATCTTGTTTCCGATCACTGCGGAAATCACGTTGCCGGCATACTCCACCTCGGCCCGCTGCTTCTTCGTCAGCTCGGACAGTTCCACGCTGTCGTCAAAGAAAACTTTCCCCTCGGTCTTGACTTTTTCCGAATTTTGTGGTATACTATTATTAGAAGCATTTGTCGCCACGTTTTTAGACGTTGCACCGGGGTTTTTTGCATCGGTGAGCAGCAATGCTTCCTTTTTTTGCCCAACTTTCCCAATAAAGGCAGTCACAACATATAAAGTCTTTGCCTTCGTATCAGGTACGGCTTGTACAACGTAATACGATTTTTCGCCGATGCTTTTCTCGTAGAGAACAGTGTCGGCGGTTTTGTTTTCCCACTTCTTGGAATCCGTGCTTTCTCCAATGCCGGCATAAGAAAGAAGCGACAGGGTAATTCCTGTCGCTTCTTTCTTATTGTCTCTTCATTTGTCTCAAAAATAGGAAAATTGCCAAACCAAAAAGAACGATGGCATATCCCAACACCCACCACAAATGGGGGAAAACTCCAGCAAAATCTCCGGAAAGAACTGCCCTCTCCAGATCAACGGCATGAACGAAGGGTAGCAGATATGCCACCTTTTTAAAAGTTCCGCCCACTAAATCTAAATCGAACCAAATTCCGGACAACCATGCCGAGATGTTGGTTAAAAGTGCTCCGCAAATCCCTCCTACCTGTTTGTCATTGAACACGCTTCCGCAAAGAAGCCCAAGTGCAATATAAAGAACAGAAACCGGAATAATAAATACAATAGCATACAAAGCATTGACAGTTACTTCCAATCCGAGAAAAAATGCTACGACATAAGAAATTGCACATTGAAGAATCGCAATCGGCACAATGGGGAGCGTATAACCTAAAATAAAGTCTGTTGGGGTCAAGGGAGTCGTATATAACCGTTGAAGCAAGGAACTTCCGCGATCCTTCGCGATTATCGTCGCTGAAAACAACGTCATAAAAGACAATCCAAAAACCGTAATTCCCGGAGTAAGATGAGCGATTTCAAACAAGGAAACAGGCACGTTTGCCTGAATCGCACTCAAAAGAGCCAACAATACCAACGGAAAACCAAACATAAAGGATAAATTGAGAGGATCCCGCAGAACTTCCTTGGTATTTCTGCTTGCAAATGTCAGCATCCTCATTGAATTTCCCCCCTTACAATCCGAATAAACGCTTGTTCAAACTGATCGGTCTTCGCCGCTTTTTTGATATTTTCCCCCGTATCGCAGAACAAAAGTTTTCCGTCTTTCATAATTCCGATACGATCCGACAAGGCTTCCGCCTCTTCCATATAGTGTGTTGTTAAAATGATGGTAATCTTCCCTTTCAACGAACGAATCAAATCCCATAAATCACTACGTGCAAGTACGTCAAGCCCTAACGTAGGTTCATCCAAAAACAGGATTGCCGGTTCGCTAATCAATGCCATAGCGATACTCAAACGTCTCTGCAAACCTCCGGACAACTTCCCGGCTCTTTTGGAAAGAACCGGTGCAAGCCCCAGTAATTCTACTAACTCTTGAATTTTTTCTATGCGTTTTTTCTTGGAAAAACCGTAAACGCCGCACATTAGTTCTAAATTTTCTTTTACCGACAATCCGGGGGCTACGGCAGTTTCCTGAGGAGAAACGGCAATCATGGATTTTACCGAATGACTATCGTTGCAAATACTCTTTTCATTTAAAAACGCATCTCCGCTTGTGGGCCGAGTCAGGCAAGAGAGCATTTTAATGGTGGTAGTCTTCCCTGCACCGTTTACCCCTAAAAGAGAAAACAATTCGCCCTTTTCCACCGTAAGATTGAGGTGATCTACGGCAATTACGTCTCTATATTGTTTTGTTAATTCGACTGTTTTTATGGCAATCATCCTTTAATCCTCCATGCCGTACTGTTTTTTTAAGCCTTGAAAAGAATCCGTAAGCATTTTTGCAACAAGATCCCAATCAAGATCTAAATATCCCGTGGCAAACATTGTCGCAATTCCATGTACGTATGCCCACATTTCCAAATGAAACAGTTGTAGATCCGTACCGTTTAACCCTGTAGTATTATGAACGATAGATCTCATTTCATCGGAAAATTCCGAATCGTTATTGATAAGTTCGTGAGAACGATCCCGCATATAAAGAAGCTTGAAAAGTTCCTTTTCTTCTTTCGCAAATCGGATATACGCCATACCGTTTGCCTTGTAGATGGGATATTTCCCCGACTCCATTTCCCGTTGCATATATTCTTTGCACAATTCGTCTGCACGGGCAATCACCGCAAGACGCAGATCATCCATGGATCCAAAATTTGAAAATACCGGCTGGGTAGAGCAGTTCAACGCAGAGGCAACCGTCCTTGCATTAATTGCCTCTGCACCGCTGCTTCTAACGATTTCAACGGCGGCATTCACAATATCATTTCTTGCAATTTTTACTTTCGGGGGCATAACACACCTCATAATATAGTTTTCGTTATATATCTATTGTTATTTTATCATATCTTTTTTGATTTGTCAAGCATTTTATTTTAAAAAACAAAAAGATGTTCTCAACATAAGATATAATAGGTGATTCTATGAGAAACACAACATATAATCGTTCTGCTGCGGTAGCATATGCAAAAAAATGGGCATTGGAGCGGAATCCGAAATACTATGATTTTGAGCATATCGGCGGAGATTGTACGAATTTTATCTCCCAATGTTTGTTTGCCGGAAGCGGCGTAATGAATTACACACAAATCACTGGATGGTATTACAAATCCATTAACGACCGAAGCCCATCTTGGAGCAGTGTGGAATATTTGTTCCGCTTTTTAACCACAAACAAAACCGCCGGTCCTACCGCAAAAATAACGACGCAAGAAACAATTTTCCCCGGTGATTTAATACAGCTAGGAGTGCAAAACGGACGTTTCTATCACACTCTGATCGTTACAGAAATCACCCCGGAAATTTTGGTTTGTGCCCACAGTTACGACGCCCTTGACCGACCTTTGTCAAGCTATGAATATGAAGTTTGTCGATATTTGCACATTAGCAATATCATAAAATAAAAAATCCGGAGATTTCTCTCCGGATTTTCGCTTATTCTAATTCAAATGCACCGGTGTAAAGCTGATAATAGGTGCCTTTTTCCGCAAGGAGTTTTTCATGGTTGCCACGTTCGATAATTCGACCGTGATCCAACACCATAATAACGTCAGAATTCATAATGGTAGAAAGCCGGTGTGCAATAACAAACACGGTTCTTCCTTCCATTAATTTATCCATACCACGTTGAACGATTGCTTCCGTTCGGGTATCAATAGACGAGGTTGCTTCGTCCAAAATCATGACCGGCGGATCCGCTACCGCTGCCCGTGCGATAGAAATCAACTGCCGCTGACCTTGAGACAGGTTTGCACCGTTGCCGGACAACATGGTTTCATAACCGTCGGGAAGCCGGGTAATAAAATCGTCTGCCCCTGCCAGCTTCGCAGCCTCGATGCATTGTTCATCCGTGGCATCCAAATTCCCATAGCGAATATTTTCCATTACCGTACCGGTGAACAGATTCGTTTCTTGTAAAACGATTCCAAGAGAACGTCGCAAGTCAGATTTTTTGATCTTATTGATATTGATTCCGTCGTAACGGATTTTTCCGTCTGCAATATCATAAAAACGGTTGATCAAATTGGTGATTGTGGTTTTTCCTGCTCCGGTAGCACCCACAAAGGCAACCTTTTGCCCGGGTTCCGCATAAACGGAGACGTCATGCAAGACGGTCTTTCCTTCTTCATAACCGAAGTCAACTTCAGTCATTCGAACGTCCCCTTGCAAAAGGGTGTAGGTCAAAGTTCCGTCTCCGTGAGGATGTTTCCATGCCCAATGACCCGTATGAGTTTTTGATTCGTGAACCGTACCTTCTTCATCAACGGTAACATTGACCAAAGTTACGTATCCTTCGTCGGTTTCCGGAGTTTCGTCCATCAATCTGAAGATTCGTTCCGCACCGGCAAGCCCCATGGCAACCTGGTTAAACTGTTGTGCCACCTGATTTACATTTCCCGTAAATTGCTTGGTCATATTCAAAAAAGGAACCACAATATCAATAGAAAATACAAGCCCGGAAATAGCAAGATTTTTCGTTCCGAGAAGAAGGAATAACCCGCCAACGGTAGCAATCAAAACGTAAAGAATATTTCCGATATTTCCGATGATGGGTCCCATCATGTTGGCGTAAGCATGAGCCCGATAACCGTCTTCAAACAAAGTACCGTTGATTTTATCAAAATCTTCCTTGGCCTTGTCTTCATGACAGAATACTTTTACTACCTTTTGACCATTCATCATTTCCTGAATGTAGCCTTCGGTCTTCCCTACAGCTTTTTGTTGACGGATAAAATATTTTGCGGAACCACCGCCAACAAACCGAGTCACGAAGATCATGGCTACCACCCCGGCAACGACAACCAAAGTCATCCATACGCTATACCAAAGCATGATAAACAGCACAGAACACACCACAACACCCGCCTGCAACAAGCTGGGAAGCGATTGAGAAACCAACTGCCGCAACGTGTCAATATCGTTGGTGTAATGACTCATGATATCGCCATGTTTGTGGGTATCAAAATATTTGATGGGCAGATTTTGCATTCCATCAAACATTCTTCGGCGAAGTTTGGTTAAAAACCCTTGGGTGATATACGCCATTAGTTGAGTTTGAATGGTTATTAAGGCAATCGAAGTAACGTAAAGAACTACAAGAATGACGATCAGCGGAAGAATTTCCCTCAAAGCACCTTGCCAATCGGTAGAACCGGCTTCAAGATGTGTCGTTATTACCTTTAAAACTTTTTGCTGAAAAATGGAGGGAATGGAAGCCACTCCGGCAGCAAACAGAATGCAAACGATAACAATGGGAATCAAGACCGGATAGGAAGCAAACAGGAACTTTATAACCCGACCTAACATTTTTGTGTCGATCTTGCGACCTCTCGGCCCGGGTCCGGGTCCGTGCATAGGCTTACTCATGATCCACACCTCCGTTCGTCTGTTGTTCGTAAACTTCCCGATAAATAGAACTTGTCTTCAGCAATTCTTCGTGAGTTCCTACGGCAGAAACACCGCCATTATCCAAAACCAAAATCATATCCGCATCTTGAACCGATGCGATACGCTGTGCAATAATGATTTTTGTGGTTTCGGGAATAAATTTCTTAAATCCTGCACGAATCAAAGCATCGGTTTTCGTATCAACCGCACTGGTTGAGTCGTCCAAAATCAAAATCTTGGGCTTTTTCAACAATGCACGGGCAATACAAAGCCGCTGTTTTTGCCCCCCGGACACATTGGTACCACCTTGTTCAATA
>JAZRUJ010000096.1:0-4711 GCA_045652445.1 Eubacteriales bacterium
AGGCAGACAAGCTGAACAAGACCGAAACGAAGAAAAATGTGGACGCCTTGTCGGAAAAGTTCGGCATCAACGTCATTCCCTTTTCTTCCCTGAACGGAACCGGCGTAGAAGAACTGCAACAGATCATCACCGACCTGGTTCTTGCGGACTAAAGGGAAAGATATTCCGGGACGTGGACCGGATCCTCACAGATCATTCGGCGGATCCACGCCGAACCCAACACCGCCCCGGAAATCCCGCTTTCCCCAAAGGCATACAAGTAATACAGTCCTTTCCATTGGGGGTCTTTTCCCACAAAAGGAAGTCCCTTTTTGGGGAATACCAAGCCTTGGCAAAATCCGTATTCCTGCTTGATTCGCGGAATGCCATAGAACATTTCCCGAATATCTTCGGTCAGGTTACGGTACTTGACCCGGCACAAGGCGTTGGCGTCCATTTTGCCGATGCGTCCTTGGGGAGACAACGCGGACGAGGCTTCTCCCGTGGCAATGATGCGACGATCCGGCGTCTGCCGAAGATAAAAAAGACTGTCGTTGCTTTTAATCAAGCACCCCTCTTTCCAGCCGCGAACCTCCGAAACCGGTTCGGTAACCACCGAAAAGACCGTGACCTTTTGCCCCAGAGAGGGACGTTTTTGCAACACTTCTCCTCCCCGGGCGTCGATCACTTTTGCGGCGGTGACGGCATTTTGTCCGCATCGGCAGACAAATCCGCTGCTTTTCGCTTCGATGGAGTCCACCCGGCTGCCTTCAAAAACTCTGCCCCCGTGCAGGGTGATCCAATCCGCCAGATCCCGGCAGAACTTCACCACGTTCAATTCGGCTCCGGCTTGCTTCATCCAAATACCGCCAAAACAGGAGAAGGAAAATTCTTCCCGGCATTCTTCTTCCGGCATCCATTGGCAATCCAGCCCAATATGATGACGCAGATAATATTCTTCCCGCAGCAAATTTGCCTGAGAACGGGAAGCGGTATAATAAAACTGATCCCGGCGGTGAAAATCACATTTACTCCCGGTATCTTCCAAAATTTTTTCGATCTGCTCCACGGAAGCCGCGGCCAAACGGTACCAGGAAACGGCACAGGAAAGTCCAATCAACTCCTTTAACCGCAACAGATCCGGTCCGCCGTCGCCGCTGATGATTCCGTTGGAGAACCGACAGGCACCGTCCCCCACCGTGTTGGAAGTGACCACCGTCACCTGCCGACCGGCTTTGATCAGTTCATAGGCGGACAAAAGCCCGCTGATTCCCCCTCCGATCACCAAAATTTCGGTGTCAAGATTTTCCTTGACAAAGGGGTGGGAAGGCAAAAAATCCTCGGGGATAAAAAAGGGCGAAAGTCCGCTTCCCCAGGCTTGATTTTGTTTCATACAAATTCCCCCAAACTATTTTTCAATTTCATTTTCACCCCCATTTTCACCTTTTATTCAGAAAGGAGTCGGCTTTATGAAGAAAATCCTTCCCCTCGTACTGTGCCTGTTACTGTGCTTTACCGGTTGCGGTACCAAGGGAACCGAATTTAATACGGTGGACCTTGCCCGGCAAGATCCCGACACCGACGCCTCCATTCCCGCGGAGCAGGTGGTTATTGCTCTTTCCACCGACGCACCCTTGGGGGGAATGGAAATGATATTTTCCCTGACCGGGGACGACCCGAACGCGGTGGTTTCCATCTATCAGGCACAGACCGATTATAACACCACGCTCTCGGACAAGCCGGTTCGCAAGGAAAAGTTTTCGGATTTGACCGACAAAATTCTGTGGCAATTCAAGACTCTCCCCGCAGGCGATTATTTAATTGTATTTTCCGAACTTTCCGGTGCAACCCTACTTCGCTCCATCGTTCCCTCGGATGAATCCAACGGAAAAATTTTGACCTATCGAAACGGAGAGATCATGACCGACGGAACGCCCATTTTAACCTTGCTGTTCCCCAAAACCCACGACCATTCCGAACCGGGACTTGTTACCTTTGCATACCCGGTGATTGAAGAAGAATAAAAAGATACTGTGGAGAAACATTATGAATTATCAAAAACATCGCAAATTTGACCGACCCTCTGAATCGAACAACGAAAATATTGTTACCGGACGAAATCCCGTCATGGAAGTGCTTCGTTCCGGACGAACGGTGGATAAAATTTTAGTAGCCAAAGGCGAACGGGAAGGTTCCATTTTGAAGATCGTTGCCATGGCAAAGGAAAAGGGGATTCCCGTCACCGACGCAGAACGCACTCGCATTGAGGCGCTTTCCGGCACGGCGGGGCATCAGGGCGTACTTGCCTTCGTTACTCCTTTTGAATACTCCACGGTAGAAGAAATTCTCGCCCTTGCCGAAGAACGGGGAGAACCGCCCTGTATCGTTATTTTGGACGGAGTTACCGACCCCCACAATGCGGGAGCAATTATGCGTACCGCTTGTTGCTGCGGTGCCCACGGCGTAATCATGCCCAAGCATAATTCCTGCGGCATGACCCCCACGCTGATCAAATCCGCCGCCGGGGCTACGGAATATATGAAGGTTGCAAGAGTAACCAATATCACCGATACGGTGGAAGAATTGAAAAAACATAATATTTGGGTCTACGGAACCGACGGAAACGCCCCCGCAGACATTTATCACACCGACTTGACCGGTGCCTGTGCCTTCGTCTTGGGCGATGAGGGGAAGGGAATTTCCCGGTTGGTGCGGGAGCATTGTGACTTTTTGGTCAAGATTCCCATGAACGGCCCTCTGGACTCTTTGAACGTTTCAGTTGCGGGAGCGATCATTCTTTATGAATCTCTCCGGCAGAAAGGGGCTGGAAAATGAGAAAAAAAGAACTGTCCTTCTTTGAAGAACAGTATAACTCCGTGGTTGCCTCCCGGGACAAATTGCTCTTAAAAACCGGCGTCTGCCTGGGCATCGGTGCCGTTTTTGGACTGTTGACCCTGTTGGAAATTCCCCGGATTGCTCTGGCGATTTTGCAACTGGTCTTTTCCGTGCTTATTTGGGCGGTCTGCAACGACGAAATGACCGGTGGAATTCGTTCCTTTTTGAAATTACGCCCCTCCACGGACAGTTTTAACGCCTTGGGGCTTGTGGGACTTGTGGCTCACGCCATTTATATGATGGCGGCAAATCCTCCCGCAGATGAACACTTCGTGGGATTTGTACTGTACCTTTCCATCGCCCTTTCCATGGGTATGAAATACCTATACGTATGGCAGATTATGAAAAACCTGGATCTGATCCGGGACAAAAAGACCTATGCTTTGCAGGTCACCGATCTGTCTTTGTCCAAGAAATACATTCGTCAGGTCTGCTCTGCCAATCCGGTGGTGGACTTTCCCAACGTGGTTCGCACGTCCTACGACAGCGACCCTACCGCAAAGAAAAACCGCAGTTTTATTCCCTTGGTGACCTTGGCAGTCATCGGAGTTTCCATCTTGGTTTCTCTGATTCATAAAGGATCGTTTTTGGTTTCCCTTGCAGCACTCCTTTGTATCTGTGCCGGGTTCTCGACGGAAATGTCCTTTGTTCTCCCCTACGTGATGATGCAGATCCGTTTGCGGAAGATGGGGAGTATCCTGATGGGGAATTATTCCGTGGAACATTTGAAAGAAACCGACACGCTTCTTGTAAAAGACACGGATCTGTTTCCCTCGGAAAACAACGAAATTTTGAATTTCAGCATTCGGAACAAGGCGTTGGCAAAAGAAGCGGTAACCTACACCGCCGCTTTGCTTCATGTTTCCGAATCCCCCCTAGAAGACGCATTCTTGAAAGCGTTTCCCGACCTTAATGAACGGAAGCCTACCGTGTTACAATGGCGGGTGATTAAAAACTACGGCATCGTTGCCACGGTGGATATCGACAACGTTTTGATGGGGAACCGGAACCTACTCTTATCCCATAACGTCCAGCCCTGGAGCCCGGACAAGGAAGCCATGCTGACCGCTGCGGGAGTCCATCTTCAGTACGTAGCAATCAACGGTCGCATCGCCGCCACCATGATCTGCCGGTACAACGAAGACCCGGAACTGAAAAAATCGGCGGAACTGTTGGGCGGAGATTTCAATCTTTTGGTGGACACCAAGGATTGCAACATCAACGAAAACATGATTCAACGAAAATATGACCTTTCCCGCACCAAAATTTCCGTCCCCGACCCGGACGAAGCGGAATCGGTGGTAGAAACCAGAGAGGAACTGGAAGAAGACCAATCTCCCCCCGTAATGATCTCCACCCAAAATGCCCTTGGAATTTTGGAATCCATTCGCAGAGCAAAAAACTTATATAAAACCGTCAACCTCACCATCGCCATTCAGCAACTTTCCACCTTGTTCGGTCTCATCTTGACCGTGGCGGGAATGCTGATTGCCCCGGGAAATCTCTCCTGGGTCTGGTTCTTGACCTTTAACGTCATTTGGACATTGCCGGCGGTGGCAATTTCCCTGTTCAAAAAAGATTAAATTATTCAACCTATTCCGAAGGAGGAATTTTACCATGTCCGGACATTCCAAATGGAAAAACATTATGCACAAAAAAGAGAAGACCGACGCACAACGTGCCAAGATCTTCACCAAAATCGGCAGAGAAATCTCCCTTGCAGTTCGGGAAGGCGGTCCTGATCCCGTCTCCAACGCTGCCCTGAAAGATTTGATTGCCAAGGCAAAATCCAACGACGTTCCCAACGATAACATCGAACGGGTCATCAAAAAAGCCG